>JBKKAI010000245.1:0-7062 GCA_046714815.1 Terriglobia bacterium
ATCTGGGCCGCCGTTACGTCTTAAAAGCAGGAGGGCGGCAGATCTGGATAATCTGCCGCCCTGGGTATGGAAGGGGGTTTAGTATATGATGGCGTTGTTAGAGCAATCAACTAGCCAAACGCTCCCGCTGTATTTTCATTGAGTTAGCGCCCTTCATCCGTTCTCAAACTCGTCGCTCTACCTATTTCATGCCTCACAGTGGAATAGCTATTCCACTTTGCACGGCTCATTTTTTTGCGGCCGCACTGGCGGCTAAGGACTGGCGCGGCTTGACCTTGAGAATGATTGGCGGGGAGGCATGCTCCGTACGGACCGGGCTGGTTTCAACTGTTCCCACAGCGAACAACGCTTGTTCAATGGCGGCCGCCCGGGGCGATGCTTCCAGTGTGAACGTGCGCACCGTCTCGTTCTCGTTGATCAGCACACCGTTCAAACCGAAGTCTTTGACCACGATTCCAGGCGGGAGGTTTTGAACGAGCACGGGGACACGGCTTTCAAACCCGTTCGAGCGTCGAATGGTTACGGTGACTTGAGCCGTCTTGCCCGGTTCGATGGTCACCTCCGCCGGCTCCGCCGACACCGAAAGATCGGGCTGGCGATTGGTGATGGAGGCAAACCGAAGTTGCTCCTCGGGGTCGGCAACAGCGGCAACCTCGCGGCCGTCAACGTTGGCGCGTCCCACCACTCGGAAGGGCACCGGAGCGTCGTTGCTGTCAGCAGGCGCGCTGACCAGAATAACGGTGGACTGGTGACCGGGCGGGATAGTGGCTTTTGTGGCGGCGATCCCTGCCGGCAGGCCCTCGATTTGAACCTGGATTGCCCCGTCAAATTGGTCGAGCCGGGCCGCCGTTACCGTTATCGGTACGCGCCCGCCGCGCGGCACATTAAGGTTCGAGCTATCAGCAAACAGAAGGAACTCGGGCGCCGACTCGCGGACAGTCAGCCGGTAAGCGTGTCTCTCTCCCTGGAGGCTGCGAATGTCGCGCAGACGCAGCAGGTATTCACCGTCGGCGGGCGCCTCAAATGTGAGGCGTGAGTCCTTTCCGAACGTCGGCCCACCGTCATCGTTCTGGTAGTTGAGCGAAAAGACGGGCAGGCCGTTGGGGGGGAAGGTGGCGCCGGCGGGGTGGACCTGCACTTTGAAGACGGGCGTGTTGACCGCATGCGCGGCGGCTGTGGTCTCCAGGATCGGAGCCCGCTGGCCGCGGAAATTCTGGAAGATCACGTCGTCGTCCGGAGTGTAAGGCAAGCGCTGGATCTCCACGACCTCGTTGCCGACTTTGAGGAGGTCGCCCACCTCCATGTTCGGCCAGGCCTGCAGGCGCATGCCGCTGCGCTGTGAGTCGGGATCATTCAGAGTAATGGCCGTCTCGCTGACCGAGCGGAGCGTGGCCCGCGGCACGGGCCGGCCGCGGCTGTCGAGCACTTCCAGCGAAGAATCAAGCAGTGATCCCAGCCGCTGCGCCTCTACTTCGAAGGACAACTTCTGTCCCCGCCGCGCGTGGAAGCGGAAATAGTCGTAGTCCTCCCCGCCCGAAGACTGAATGCGGCCATTGACCGTGACGCCCGGCGTAACCGGCTGCGCCGAATCGGGCGTGCCGTTCGGTTCCTGCTCAAAGATCTCACGATAGGCGCCGAGGCCCAGGCGGACCTGGTTCATGGCCGCGCCTCTGGGGGTCTCCAAACGCCACTTCAGGGTTTCACCGGCGTAGGAGCGGCCCTGGGACTCAACTTTGACTCTGCGAAGACCGCCCAGGTTATAGCCACTCACTTCCAGATCGGTCACGCCTTTACCGACGCCCAGCGGGAAGACGGAAGTCACGTACGGGAATTCGCCGGCGGCGATTCGGTAAAAAAAGTTCCGGCCGCCACGTTGCTCGTAGTCACCGACCCGAAGGAGATACTTCTCCGACTGCGGTGCGGTGAAGCCCAGTACCGGATCGCGCCGGCCCGGCTCCGCACGGCCGGCGGCGACAACTTCGCCCTGGCTGTTGAGCACCGTCAGGACGGGACTGATCTGTGACCCGATCTGCGCCGAGATGCTCTCAAAAACAATCTGCTGGCCGGAGCGGGCGCTGAATTCGTAGTGGTCCACATCTCCCGGCCGCGACAGCGACCCGACGATGATGCCGGGCAGAAACTCGATCTTCTGCGGCTCGAGGGCCTCGTCGTTCGGCTCCGCTTCGCCGATTTCACCAAGGTACGGTCCCACGTAGAGGCTGGCGGCGTTTGAGGTTCCCAAGGGAGTCCGCAGCCGGAAGCGGTGCAGGCCGACTTCGGTCGTGCCCTCCGCCCGCACTTCAAGCCGTACCTGGTGGCGCGGCGGCGGCGGAATGGGGATCCCTTCAGTGGGATCAACCGAAACGGCGCGCTCCGGTGGCAATTCGGTTACGTGAACCACTTTCGCCTGGAAGCCCGGCGCGTCAAAGAGCATCTGCGAAGCACCCTTCAAATTGGTGCCTTCCACATCCAGCGTGAGTATCGCGCCGCGCTGGATCGCCGGTGGGTTCACGGCATTGATTGCCGGAGGCGGTGTTTGGGCCGCCAGCGCGGCGGCCGCCAAGAGGAGCAGAACCACTGGTTTCATTTTCCCTCCCAAAGCGCACAGGGCGCGGCGGCGCCCTTCAGAAGTGCGAGAAAACGCCCGCCGCCGCGCTCCGTTGTGCGCGTTTTCTCACAGAGGCACGCACTGACAAAACGGCCCTCTCCAGATAATCTCCGGTATCGTACAGACTCACCGATCCGTCATAGCGGCCTGCCGCCAGCCATTTTCCATCGGGTGAAAAGGTCAGTGCCAGCACCCAGTCCGACTGGCGCTCAATCACCCGCCGCTCAACGAGAGTCTCCGGATCCCACACTTTAATGTGGCCATCGGCCGAGGCCGTCACCAGCGATTTTCCATCCGGGGAATAACAGACCTGAAGGACGGCGTCCTCATGACCGGTGATGGCGCGCAACAGCTTGCCCTCGGACGCGGATGCGGCGATCTCCCAGGTCCGAAGGGTTTTGTCGGCGCCCACTGCGGCGATCTGCCGCCCGGAAGGATGCCAGGACAGAGCATAGACGCTGTCCTGGGAGTCACTGAGCGTAAACAGTCGCTTGCCGGTGCCGGGATCCCACGTCTTCACCGTCCTGTCAGCGGCGGCGGACGCCAGCCATTTCCCGTCGTGGCTAAAGGCCAGGGCGAAGACCGCGTCTGTATGGTCTTTCAGCGTTCTTTCTTCTTTACCGCCGTCCACGCTCCAGATCTTCACGAGCTTGTCATAGCTGCCCGAGGCGATTTCCTTCCCGCCGGCGGAAAAGGCCAGCGCGTAGATGCTGTCGGCGTGACCTTCGATCAAGCGTGCTTGGCTGCGCTGGTCCACGTCCCAGATCCTGATTTCGCCCTTTCTCCCCGGCAGGCCACCTCCGGCCGCCAACATCCGTCCGTCGGGAGAAAAGGCCAGCGCCCTCACAACATCGGCGTGACCATCGAGCACAGCGAGCACGCGCCGTGAGGCCAGATCAATCAGTTGCACCTGCTTGTAGCGGCCCACGGCAAGCATGCGGCCATCGGGCCGAAAAGCCAGCGATCCCACCTGAGAGGTTACGGGCACGCGCGGCTTGATGTCAGGAATTGCGGGCGCTGTTCCCGCGGCCTCTTCGCCCGCAGCCGGCGCTGGGGCGCCGGCATCAATCCAGGCGCGGATCATGCCGAGGGTGCGGGCGTCCAGCGGCGCACCACCTTGCGGCATCTGCGGCTTTACGCGGCCATCGAGCGCCTTCATCAGAAGGCTGTCCTGGCCCTTGCCGGGCACAACCGCCGGCCCGGACTTGCCGCCGGCCATAACCTGGGCATGCGTGCCCAGCAACAACGCGCCGGCCTTCAGCGGCTCAGAATGGCAGACGATGCAGTGTTTCTGGAAAACCGGAAAGATGTCGCGCATGAACGAAGGCGCTGCCGGTTGGGCCTGCGCCGGCAGAACCGCCAGCGGAAGCAAGAGCATTGCCAGCGAAACCGGCCAACCCGGAGCGTTCCGCTCCGGGTCGCGGCCGGAGGTGTTCGGATGTTGGAAGATGCCCAAAGGTCCCTCAGTGATTGAACAGAAACTCCTTGCCGGTAAGCATCGCCCACATCAGGTCTTCGATGGCCTGGCGGCGGACGGTCGCGCTGTCTTCCAGCCCGCGGCTCTTCTCGCGCTCGGCGGCCGCCAGGCCCTCGGTAAGGGCCCGCTTCTCCTCGGCGGTCGGCGTGCGGCTCAGCGCGGCCAGGTAAAGGTGCTCGACAATCCGATCGCCCGAGAAACCAAGCTTGGCCAGCATCTCGGGAACACCGTTCGGGGCGCGCAGCTTTTCATTCATGGTCTGCCCATTGATGATATGCAACGCCTGGGTAATCGAGGGCTCGTGGTGGCGCTCTTCCTCGCTGGTGAAGACGCGGGGCGGGCGGCCGAACACCGTCAGGAAATAGGAGTTCACCCGCGTCTCGGGCAACTGGAGAGCGCGCGTGCCGCGCGGATAGCCGTCAAACGGCGTGGGCACGCCGGCGACCTGCGACACCGCATCCAGGATCACTTCCGCCGGCAGCCTGCGGATAATGTAATGCGAATAGTACTTTTCGTCCTTCGCGTTGGTCGCGTTGGGCCTGGATGATTGCTGGTACGTCGCCGAGTTCATGATGGTGCGGATCAGGCGTTTGATGTCGAACCCGTTCGACGTGAAATCCGCGGTCAGCCGCGCGAACAGGGCCTCGTTGGAGGCGGGGTTCGTTTCGCGAACATCATCCACGGCCTCGACCAGGCCGCGGCCCATGAAGTTGCGCCAGACGCGGTTGACCAGGGCGCGGCCGAAGTAGGGGTTGCGCGGCGAGGTCAGCCAGTCGGCCAGCAGGTGGCGCCGGTCGCGCACGTCATCCAGCGGCGTCTCCTGTCCGTCGAGGGGCTTCGGCGGCAGCGGCCGATTCAGCCGGGGATGGTTGATATCCCCGTCGCCGGCGTCATAGACCACGAACTCGCCTCGCTCGGCGCCATTCTTGAGGGCCACCCGCGAAAGCAGATTGGCGAACTGATAGTATTCGCGCTGGGTCCATTTTTCCAGCGGATGGTTGTGGCAGCGGGCGCAGGTGATCCGCATCCCCAGGAAGGCCTGCGTAACCGTCTCGCTGAGATCAATCGTCTCCTTGTGCAGGACGAAAAAATTAAGCGCGCCGTTTTCCAGCGTTGATCCGGTGCCGGTAAGGATCTCTCGCGCGATGCGGTCCCAACCCTTATTTTTCTCGACGCCGTCCCGCACCCAATTGTAATAACTGCGGACCGCCGCGGGCGCCAGCTTGGCGCTGTTCACCAGCAAAAGGTCAGACCACTTGTAGGTCCAGTAGTCCACAAACTCGGGCCGTTCCAGCAGCGCGTCAATCAGCCGCGACCGCCTGTCGCCGCGCGGGTCAGCCAGAAATCGCTCTGTTTCGGCCGGCGTGGGAAGAATGCCGGCAGCGTCCAGGAATGCCCGCCGGATGAACTCGCTGTCACTGCAAGACCGGGAAGGCGCAATCCGCAGCGACTCGAGCTTCGCCAGGACCAGGTCATCAATGAAATTGTTCCGAGGCGCTGCGCGGAAAACCTCAGGGTTGATCCGGTTAGGGAAGGGCACACCGACCCGCGCGTAGGCCACCTTGCTGAGGTACCAGACAGTGACGGCGGCCTCTCCGTGGCCCACCATCTCAATCCTGCCGTTATCATCCACGCTGGCCACGGCCGCATCCGCCGAAGAATACTTCGCCCAACGGGTCACGTCCTCGGTGTGACCGTCGGAGAAATGTCCGCGGACCAGTATCTGCTGCGCGCCGCCGGGGCGCAGCACGCGCTCGGCCGGGATCACTTCGAGGCGGGTCATGGATGGGTCGGAGTCCGACGGCGGCGGTGCGCCGGCGGCGATCCAGTCGGAGATCACCTCATACTCGAGCGAGCCGGGTTCGATTCGCTGTCCGCCCCCGTGGGCCACCGCGCCGGTGGGCTTCAACAGCGCCAGGCTCTGCGCCGGCTCCTGTTTGACGATCCGGCGTCCGACCGCCTGCCGCGTCAGGGTCAGATAGTCCAGCTCCGGATCGTACCCGCGCAGAGTCAGCTTGAAGCCGTTCTTTCCGGAGGCCGCGCCGTGGCAGGCGCCTGAATTGCACCCTGCCTTGGTCATTACCGGCAGCACCTGGTTGCGAAAACTCCAGTTCCACGGTTTCTGTGTGTCTTTCACAGACACCGTGGCCGTCGCGGCGCGCCCGTTGATCTGGGCGGTAATCATCGTTGAGCCATCGCCGGCGGCCCGCACAATTCCGTTCGTGTCCACAATAGCCGCTCGGGGATTCGAGGACCGGAAACTGGCGCGCGCGGTCAGGTCCTCGCTATGACCATCCGCAAACACAGCTTCGACGATGAAGCGCTGCCGCGCCTGCCCGCCGGTAAGGGCCGCCTCCGGCGGCAGCAGCTCGAGCCGCGTGAATGAGGGCGCCGCGGCGGGCGCGCGCCTGGCGGCGACACGCTGCTGGGGCGCGGCGGCACAGGCGACGGCGCAGGACAGAAGCAGGGCGGCGAGTCTCATGGGTGCTTGAACAGACGGTTCGTGGTTACACCAATTCGTGGATAGGTTCGACTCCATGGTCCACCAGACGGATGGGCCGTCCCTGGAGGCCCGGCAGCTCCATCTCGATGTCAATTCCGAGCACTTTGTAAATCGTGGCCGCCACTTCAGCGGGGGTGATGGGCCGGTCTTTTGGATACGCGCCAAGCTCATCGGAGGCGCCGACCGTCTGGCCGGCCTTGATGCCTCCACCGGCAAACGAAATGGTCCAGCATTGCGGCCAGTGGTCGCGCCCGCCGGCCGGGTTGATCTTGGGCGTTCGTCCGAATTCACCCATGGCAACCACCAGGGTGTCCTCGAGCAGGCCGCGCTGGTGGAGGTCTTCCAGCAGCGACGAGTAGGCGTGGTCGAACATCGGGCCGATCATGTCCCGATAGCAACTGATGGGGCTGAAGGGCTTTGATCCATGGATGTCCCAGGTCAGCTCGTTGAAGACGGTCTCAAACATGTTGATGG
>JBKKAI010000246.1:0-7239 GCA_046714815.1 Terriglobia bacterium
TGAGTATGGAAGGAATAATGACGGGGCGTCGGCTGCGCCCAACAACTGTGTGGACGCGGCGGCAGGCCACGGGTTTTTTCCTGTTGCTGGCGGGCGCGCCGGGCCACGCCCGGTTCGAGCTCACTCGGCCGCACATGGGGACTCGGTTCCGCCTCGTTCTGTATGCCCCGGACGAGAGGACCGCTGTCGCCGCCGCGGATGCTTCGTTCGCGCGCGTCGCCGATCTGGACGCGCGCTTCAGCGACTATCGTGACAGCAGCGAACTGATGGCCCTTTGCCGCGCAGCCGGAGGGCCGCCGGTGCGGATAAGCGGCGACCTGTTCCGCATCCTCGGGGAAGCGAAGAAAATAGCGGCCCTCACCGGCGGGGCATTTGACGTCACCGCCGGCCCCATCGTGCAGCTCTGGCGCCGCGCGCGCCGCACCGGTATGATGCCTGAGGCAAGACGGCTGACGGAGGCACGGGCCCTGGTCGGCTCCGAAAAGATGCGCCTGGATCCCGGCGCGCGCTCGGCGCGGCTGGACATCCCCGGAATGCTGCTGGACCTGGGCGGCATCGCCAAAGGATTTGCCGCCGAGGAAGCGATGGCCGTATTGCGAGGCCACGGCATCGGCTCCGCGCTGGTGACGGCCGGCGGCGATATCGTGGCGGGCGATGCGCCCCCCGGACGGAATTCGTGGACCATCGGCGTGGCCGGCGAACTCCAACTGCCGCTGCGCCGGGCCGCCGTCTCTACTTCCGGAGATGCGGAGCAGAATGTCGAGATAGCCGGTGTGCGATACTCGCACATTGTGGACCCGAGAACCGGGTGGGCGAAGGCGTATCGCGGCCGCGGGCCCGGCGGTGTTACGGTTGTCGCGCCCAACGGCACGCTGTCCGACGCGCTGGCCACCGCCGCCAGCGTTCTTGGTCCCGCGCGGGGGCTGAAGCTGATGGATTCGCTCGAACGTGTTGCGGCGTTGTTCTTTCACACTACGGCCGCGGGCACGAAGACCTCCGCCTCCAGCCGCTGGAGTTCTTGGCGATGAAACCACAGATTGTCTTCTCACAGATTGTCTTCGCGATGTTCGCGGCGGCCGCTCTGACCGTGATCGGCGTAAGCTCCGTTTTGCAGACACCAGATCCGCCCGAGATGAAGGCTTACGAGGAGGCGATTCCGGGAACGCAGGTGAAATTCGAGATGCTGCCGATCCCCGGCGGCGTCTTCGCCATGGGCAGTCTTCCGGGCGAGAGCGGCCGCTCCGTCAACGAAGGCCCGCAGCACCAGGTGTCGGTGGCTCCGTTCTGGATGGGAAAGACGGAGGTCACCTGGGAAGAATACGACCTGTTTGCGTTCAGCCAGGACATTGAGAAGAAGAATGTGGGCGCCGGGACCGCGGCGAAAAAGGCGGAGCCGGAAAAGGGGCTCGACGCGATTACCCATCCCACTCCGCCCTATGCGGACGAGACGTTTGGCTTTGGCAGGGACCACGGTCCGGTGATCTCCGTCACTCACCACGCCGCGTCGGAATACTGCGCCTGGCTGTCGGCCAAAACCGGGAAGACCTACCGGCTGCCGACCGAGGCGGAATGGGAATACGCCTGCCGTGCGGGCAGCCGCACGAAATACTCTTTCGGCGCCACTTCCGCCGCCTTGAAGGAGCACGCCTGGTACCTGGACAATGCCGGTGGGCGGCCGCACCCGGTGGGTACGAAAAAGCCGAACGCCTGGGGCCTGCACGACATGCACGGCAATGTCGCCGAGTGGTGCCTGGACCAGTACAGCGCCCGTTTCTACAGCCGCTCCCGGCCGAGGGTTGCCAGTATCTTCCCGGTCCTGCTTCCGGGAGAAGAGGAATACCCGCACGTGGCGCGCGGCGGATCGTGGGATGACCCGGCAGCGCGCCTCCGCAGCGCCGCTCGCCTGGCTTCCAACAAGAACTGGAACCGCAGAGACCCGCAGAATCCCCAGAGCATCTGGTGGCTGACCGATGCAACCACCGTCGGGTTCCGCCTGGTCCGCCCGCTTCAGGAACAGGAGATCCTGAAGGGCTTCCGATCCCAGACGAAAAAGGGGCACGGCCCAGCCCTCCCAGGGCCTCCCGGAAAATGATTGCTCCCGGCGGCCTCATGGCGCACAATATCGGACAGCGGACCGGAAGGAACCTATGAGCACGATGCCCGGAGCGTTACGCTCCGGGTGGCCGCTCCGGCCGGGATCCTGACAACTGGAGATGCAGCATGAAGACACAAGATGAGAACAGCAGGCCTGTTTCCTCGCGGCGGCAGTTCCTGAAAAAGTCAGGCACGGCGGCGGCGGGAACCGTGATCGCCACACGCCTGGGCAGCCTCCCGGCTGTGCACGCCGCCGGGAGCGACATGATCAAGGTAGGGGTGATCGGATGCGGCGGGCGCGGCAGCGGCGCGGCGGGCAACGTCCTGCAGTCTGCCCAAAACGTGAAGCTGGTGGCGCTCGGCGACGCCTTCAAGGACCGCCTGGAGCAATCCCGTGAAAGGCTGAAGAAGCTCGGCGAGAACGCCACCGTGCCAGAGGACCGCTGCTTCGTGGGGCTGGATGCCTTTGAGAAGGTGATCGCCACCGACGCGAACTACATCGTCCTGGCGACCCCGCCCGCCTTCCGGCCGCAGCATCTGAAGGCCGCCGTGGCCGCCGGCAAGAACGTCTTCGCCGAAAAGCCGGTGGCCGTGGACGGCCCGGGCATCCGCACCGTCCTCGGTGTTTACGAAGAGGCGAAGGCCAAAGGACTGGGCATCGGCGTGGGCACGCAGCGACGCCACCAGATCGGCTATCGCGAGACGATGAAGCGCATTCACGAGGGCGCCATCGGCGACCTGGTCGCCGCCCGCTGCTACTGGAACCAGGGCAGCCTGTGGATGAAGCCGCGGCAGGCCGAGTGGTCCGACCTGGAATGGCAGCTCCGCAACTGGCTTTATTTCGCCTGGCTGTCCGGCGATCACATCGTCGAGCAGCACGTCCACAACATTGACGTGGTGAACTGGGCCCTGCGGGCGCACCCGGTGCGGGCTGTGGGAATGGGCGGCCGCCAGGTGCGCACCGAGCCGGCCTACGGACACATCTTCGATCACTTCGCCATTGACTTTGAATATCCGAACGATGTTCACGTTCTCAGCATGTGTCGCCAGATCGCCGGCTGCGAGAACAACGTGTCGGAAGCGCTGGTCGGCTCGAAGGGTTCCTGCAAGACGGCGGCAGGCACTCGCTACTCGATCCTGGGCGCCAACAACTGGAGCTTTGACGTGAAGCAGGACAACAACCCGTACGTCACCGAGCACACCAACCTGATCGCCAGCATCCGCGCCGGTGCGCCCCTCAACGAGCTCAAGAGTGTGGCGGAAAGCACCTTGTGCGCCATCATGGGCCGAATGTCCACCTACACCGGAAAGGCGGTCACCTGGGAGCAGGCGCTCAACTCGAAGGAAGAGTTGGTGCCGGCCCAATTGGCCTTTGGCCCTCTGCCGACGCCCTTGGTTGCCGTGCCCGGCAAGACGCAACTCTCGTAAGCCACCCCGATCCAAAGACAGGTCCACGCGCTAAACCCGCGTGGGCCTTGTTTCTCTCCTCACCATAGCCAGCCTAAGCTATTGAAAAGCAAGCAGATATTTTTCTTGACAGTGAAATCATAATGATATCATATTGATATCCGAATAAGGAGGATACTTCGATGCTGCGGGAAATACAACTCAAGGGCTACTCCGGGTGGCTAATGTTGGTCCTGCTGTTGGCGGCGCTGGCCTGTGCCCCGTTTCTGCTGATCTCGGCCATCCGAGCCGAGAATGCCATCGGGATCATTCTCTGGGTGACCTTGATGACGGTCAGTTGCGTGTGTCTGTTTGGACTGACGGTGGTTAATCCAAATGAAGCCAAGGTCGTCCAGTTGTTCGGCCGGTACAAGGGCTCACTCAAGGAGCAGGGGTTACGGTGGGTGAACCCGCTGACGCTGCGGCGCAAGGTATCGCTGCGCGTCCGCAACTTCGAGAGCAGCAAGCTGAAGGTTAACGATCACGACGGCAACCCGATCGAGATCGCGGCGGTCGTGGTGTGGCGGGTGGTGGAGACGGCCGAGGCTGTCTTTCACGTTGACGACTACGAACATTTCGTACACGTCCAGAGCGAATCGGCGGTGCGCAACCTGGCCAGCACCTGCCCGTATGACGCGCACGAGGAAGGCCAGATGTCGCTGCGCAGCTCGGTCCTCGAGATCGCGCACAAGCTGCGTGAGGAGATCCAGGAGCGGCTGACCACGGCCGGCGTGGAGGTGATCGAGGCGCGGATCAGCCACCTGGCTTATTCGCCGGAGATCGCCAGCGCGATGCTGCGCCGGCAGCAGGCCAGCGCGATTATCGCCGCGCGGCAGAAGATCGTGGAAGGCGCCGTGGGCATGGTGGAGATGGCGCTCGACCTGCTAAGCGCCAAGAAGGTCGTCGAGCTCGATGAAGAGCGCAAGGCCACCATGGTGAGCAACCTGCTGGTGGTGCTGTGCAGCGACCGCGACGCGCAGCCGATCGTCAACGCGGGGACTTTGTACCAGTAGCAGGCCATGGCGCAACGCAAAGCATTCCTGCTTCGGCTGGACCCGGAAGCGCACGAAGCGCTGCAACGCTGGGCCGACACCGAGCTGCGCAGCCTGAACGCGCAGATCGAGTTTCTGCTGCGGCGCGCGCTCCGGGACGCAGGACGCTGGCCCCGAAAAGAGGGACCGCCTACCGCGAGAGAGGACCCTCGCACGGCTGGCGGCCCACGGGGTGAGTCATGAGTCGCCGCCAAGTGATGGAGTTGCAGCGAAACTGGGCGCCGCCGGACAAGCTCGATCGCTCGCGACCGCGGCCGGTGCGGCTCACCGGAGCAGGACTGGCGCTGCTGGCGCTGGCCGTGACGCTTGTCATTGGCGGTGCGCTTGCCGGCATCGCGCTCGGGGTCACGGCCGGCAGGCAGGCATACGAGCAGCGCCTGCTCCAGGAGCGGGGGGCTAACACTGATGCGCACATCACCAGGTTGTGGCGCCGCAAGGGCGAGTCTCGCCAGTACTGGATGGCCTACCGGTTCACGGCCGGCGGGCGCACATATGAACGGCAGGCGAAGACGTCGCTCCGCGTATGGAGAGATCTGAAGCTGGGGTCGCCGCTGGCGGTGCGCTATCTCCCGTCAAACCCGGAGAGCAACTATCCGCGCGGGCACGAAAACAAGCCCATTCCGGCCTGGCTCCCGTACATCGTCGCCGCGGCGCTGGCGGCGTCCGGATGCCTGGCCCCGCTTCCGATCCTCAGCCAGCGGCGTCTGCTGTCGGAAGGACGGGCCGCTCGAGGCCTGGTGACACACCATACCCAGGCGAAGGAAGGGAATATGATTCACTACGAGTTTGCCCTGCTCAGCGGCGCCACTGCGAAGGGGAAGAGCGGCCCCAGCAAGCACCCTCCGGCGATCGCCGGTGCAATCTGCGTGCTTTACGAGCCAGAAAATCCAAACCGCAATGCGCCCTATCCGTTGTCGCTGGTCAGGCCGGCCGCGCGCTAACCGCATTCCGGGCGCCCCTCAAGCCGCCGGATCATGCGGTGCATATCGAGCGATGGATGGTATCGCCGCCGCGGGCGCTACTGGAAGAGGAAACGCGGCACCGACTCCTCGTCCCAGGCCAGGCCCAGGCCCGGGGTATCCGGGATCGCCGCCAATCCTCCCTCGACCTTCAACGGTTCTCGAAGAATCGGGTTGGCCCAGTCCACATACTCGAGCCAGTGACGCGTGGGCGTCACGGCGAGCAGGTGTGCGCTGATTTCCGGAAAAAGATGGCTGGACATGGGCAGGCCGAGCGGCTCGGCGAGCGCGGCGGCCCGCAGCCAGCCCGTCACTCCCCCAATCTTCATCGCATCGGGCATCACGAAGTCCGACGCTTCCGCCGCCAGCGCTTTGCTCATGTCCGCTGTCCCCCACCAGTTCTCCCCGATCTGAATTGGAGTCTTACCCTCACGGCTCAGTCGGGCGTGACCGGAATAATCGTCGGCCAGGGTGGGCTCTTCGATCCAATAAAGTTGCTCTTCGTCGAGCCGGCGGATGCGCCGGATTGCCTCCGGCACCGAAAGACACTGGTTGTAGTCCGCCATCAGCAAAGTATCTTTGCCCACGGCATCTCTCACCGAACGGACCACGGCGACATCGGTCTCCAGATCCGGATATCCCAGCCTGACCTTGATGGCCTTGAAGCCAGGCGCCACCAACTCCTGCGCCTCGGCCGCCGCGCGGCCGGCGCCGATGATGCCGAGGCCGCAACTGTTGTAGGCCGAAACAGGCTGTGGCCGGCCGCCCAGCAGACGAACCAGCGGCACGCCGCACGCCTTCGCCAGCGCGTCCCAGGCGGCCATGTCAATTCCGGCCAGAGCCATTCCCACCAGGCCCTGCGGTCCGAGCAGGCGAAAACGCCGGCGCAGCTTCTGCTCGATTTCGAACGGGGCCAGCGGGTCGCCTTTGATGAGTTCCTCGAGGCCGGCCACGAGATGGGTTACGGGTTTCAGCGCCAGCGGTGTGTAGCAGAACAGGTAGCTGCAGCCTGTGATCCCCTGCTCTGTTTTCAGGTCTATCAGAACCAGCGGCGCGGTGGCCACCAAGCCGCCGCTGGTCTGGAGCGGGCGGCTCATCGGCACGTTGACGGCCCGCGCCTCCAAGGCCCGTATCGTCAGATGTGGCGCAGGCGGCAACGGTGCTTCTTTCGAGCGTCGAGGTCCATCGGGCATTCTGGAAGTATACGAAGACGCGGCCGCCCTTGCCACTGCCGATGCGCTGCGTAGGATCGAGCCCGTGATCCTGGAACCGGTTCAATCCTTAACGGTCCAAGTGCCAGAATTGTTTATCGGAGTGGCAACCGCAGACCTCAAACAGCGCCGCGGACTCATCAAAGGGTTGAGGCGCAAGGACAAGAACGTCGAAATCGCTGTTACCGTTCCGGGAGGTGAATTAGAGAACTACGTGTCAGAGCTGGCTATGATTACCCAAGGGGCAGGAACCTACTCGTTTCGTAACAGTAACCGCGACAGAGCGTCACGGGATTTATCGCCAGACCGCCACGACCTTGTGTCGGTCCTTTACCGTTCACACTGCGCGACCATCAGAAGCAGGAGCGTTTTCAGGCGGGTGTCGTCTTTTCCACGCGTCGCGGGGGCAGTCGCCACGGAATTGCCGGAGCGCTTCGTCGTCGCGCGATTGAACAGACTGAATCGGATGTCGGGAGA
>JBKKAI010000247.1:0-2889 GCA_046714815.1 Terriglobia bacterium
GCTGCGCCTGGCCTCGACCGAAGGCGACGTGCGGCCCGTCGCGCCGTGGCTGGACCGCCTGTTCCTCGCCGCGCTCTCCGCCGAAAACGCGCTACTGGCGCGCCTTCGCTCGCTTCCGCCCGGCGTCTCCGCCATCGTCGTCGCTGTTCGGCCCACGACCTGACGAAGCGTGGCTGAAGGCCTGTTTGCAGGCGATTTGTGCCCAAAGCGAGCTCTGTTACACACGTAACCCCTGTGTTCCAAACACAGCGGCTCGCGGGAGGGCGGCTTCCCTGCTAACAACTCGATGTGTTTTTTGGGACCTAACTTATTCCGGATCGAGGCTTCGGAATTCCCCAGCAGGCATGGGAGAGGCCGGCGCTCGAACCGGGCGCGTCGTTTTTGTGGTCCGGTCACGCCACGACGACAGACACTTCGCCCTGGTTCTTCCGCGTAGGCCTGATGGTGATCTCCACGTCTTGCCCCAGGGCGGTGAAAAAGTCCATCAGGCGTTCGGCAGAGAAGGCGCCGGAGCGGTTGCGCATCAATGCGGACACGTGGGGCTGCCTGATGCCGAGGATTTTTCCGGCGTCAGCCTGGGTAAGGCCGCGCACCTTGATGAGGCGATGAATTCGCAGCGTCAGCCGCGCTTTCAGGAGTTCCTGTTCCGGATGGGGAAGGCCGAGTTCGGCGAAGACATTCCCGCCGCTCTTCTCTATCGTGACAGGCTTTTTCGTTCTCTTGGTCATGTCAGTTCTGCCTTTCTCTGAGGAGACGTTCGGCCTCAGCCAGGCGGCGGTGGACGAGGTGAGTGTCCTTCTTGGGCGTAGCGATGCCCTTCTTCCATTTCTTCTGGAAGGCGTGGAGGACGTAGATCGCCCTCATGAAATCGGACCGTGTAGACGGCGCGCCACGTGTCGCCGTGATGGTCTGCGACAATTTCAAGCACAGAGCGTCCACCAAAACCTTTGAGCGGCCTTGCCGCCGGATCGGCGCTGTCGTAGCTTCGGTTGAGGACATCGCCGCCAAATTCGCCGCACGGCCGATCATTCATTCTTTCGACCATTATGGCCCTCAAACGATCCCGCCGCGGCGGGTGTTCGCGTTTGAGGTCGCCCTGGGAGCGCGTCCGCCGGCGGCGAATTGCCCGCCGTTGGTTTCTCAACTCGCAAGAAAGCGAGCTGGAAGCCCGCGCTCCCAGGAAGCGCGTTGGTAGTGCGGAGGCCGGGCTGGTTACAGTCCGGTCAAGGCTTGTTCGATGACGATCTGGTTGTCGGCGAGCAAGGAGGCATTGGCGCGCTGGAGCGCGACGACGGCCTTCTTGTAGGCGATGTGGGCGGAGAGTAACTGGGTCTCGGCGTCGCTGAGGCGCTGCTGCGCTTCCAGCACGAAAAAGATCGTGCTGGTGCCGAGCTCGTATTTGCGCTGCTCGGCCTCGAGGTTCTTGCGAGCCAGGTCGCGGGAAACGGTCGCGCCGGCGATGCCGGCCTTGGCCTGCTCGACGCGGTTGACGGCGTTGCGGACTTCGAGGGTGATCTGCTGCTCCAGGTCGCGCTGCTCGTACATGTTGCGGCGGCGGGCGATCTCGGCGGAGGCCAGCTCCGCCTGCGCCTGCCGGCTCTTGATCGGCAGTGAAAGCTGGAGGCTGAAGCCGTAGGTCGGGTTCCTGAAATCGAAGACCTGGTTGAGCGCATCGGAAAGTCCGCCGGCGATCAGGGCGCCCCTGTCAAACAAGTTGCCGCCCAGGCCATTGGAAGAGTAGTTGCCGCCCAGACGCAGGTCCGGTTTCAGCGAATTGAGGGCCACGCGGATATTCACATCATCAATGGCCTGGCGGCGGCGCTGGATGTCGAGCTCGGGCCGGGCGCGCAGCGCGCGCTCGATAGCTTCATCGGCGTTCACGGTTTCCAGCCGAATCGGCGGCGCGGGCGAATCCACCAGGTCGAGCGGCAGGTTGCGCACCGCCGGGTCCAGGTCGGCGGCGACCAGGCGGCGCAGGGCATCCTCCTGCAGCTTGAGTTGGAACTCGGCATTGGTCACCAGCACCTGGCGGTTGGCCACTTCGGCCTGGGAGCGAAAAATATCGAGTGGCGGCAACGCGCCCAGCTCCAGCGCGCGCGTGTCGCGCGCGTAGGACTTTTCCGCCAGCGCCAGCGATTCGCGCAGCACCACCAGGTTCTCCCGCGCCTGCACCACGTCCCAGTACTGGTTCTGCGCCAGCAGCAGGGTGTCGGTGAGGCTCTGCTCGAAGCGCCCGCGTGACACCTGCCGGTTGATGCGCGCGACCAGAATCGGAGCGCGCTGGACGTAGAAGCCACGGTTGCGCAGCAGCGGCTGGAACACCGAGAAGTTCATGCTGCTGCGGATGGAAGGGTTGAAGATGTTGAACTGGTTGTTGCTGGCGAGCTTATTGCCGCTGAAGCCGAAACGATACCCGGTGCCGCTCTGAAACTCCTGCTCGTAGTTGAACTGCGCGCTCTGGGTCAATTGCGTGGAGCCTTCGAGCTGGGTGAAGGTGGGGGCGGTGGAGCGCGTCGAGAAAAACGAGCCGGTAAAGCGCGGATCGAACGGGGCGTAGGCGCGCAGCACCGCCGGGGCCGAGGCCTGCACATCGAGGCGCGCCAGCCACACCTCGGTGTTGCGCTGGACCACCAGGCGCACCAGGTCGCGCACCGAAAGCGTCAGTTTGCCGCCGTGCACCAGGTCTTTGAGGCTGCCGGGGGCTTCCAGGCGGTAATCGGCCGGCCGCGCAAAAATCTGCCTGAAGTAGGTTGGCGAAAAGAACATGGGGGAGGCGAGCTGCGGCTCGGCCGCGAAGGACTGGTTGTCGGCGACCCGGAGCATACGCTCCGGGTTGGCGGAGCCGGCGGCGGCCCCGGCGGTGGCGGCGGGTGGATCGCCGGGACGGCC
>JBKKAI010000248.1:0-4100 GCA_046714815.1 Terriglobia bacterium
CGCCGATTTGACGGCGTGGATCAAGATGGGCGCGCCCAGGCCCGACTCCCGCTCGCCGGTGGCGCCGGCGGGAGCCGCCGCGCGCAAGGACGCAGCGCGCGGGCCGGTCCAGATGTGGTGGTCGGAACCGCCGCGTATGCAGGCGCCTCCGGCGGTCCGCAACAAGCAGTGGGTGCGGAATCCGATCGACAATTTCATTCTCGCGCGGCTGGCGGGAAAAGAGCTGTCACCGGCGCCGCGCGCCGGCCGTCTGGCGCTGCTGCGCCGCGCCACGTTTGACCTGACCGGTCTGCCGCCCACCGAAAACGAGATCCGCGCCTTTCTCTCTGATCCATCCCCGGGGGCGTTCGAGCGCGTGGTCGAGCGGCTGCTCGCCTCGCCGCGCTACGGCGAGCGCTGGGGCCGCCACTGGCTCGACGTGGCCCGCTACGCCGATTCCACCGGGCTCGACGAGGACCACCGCTACCCGCACGCCTGGCGCTACCGCGATTACGTCATTGAAGCGTTCAACCGCGACCTGCCCTACGACCGCTTCGTTGCCGAGCAACTGGCCGGCGACCTGTTGCCGCCCGAGAAGCCCGGCGAAGTGAACGCGAACGGCATCGTCGCTACCGGATTTCTCGCGCTCGGCCCCAAGCCGGTGGCGCAGCAGGACAAGGTGAAGATGGTCTACGACGTGATTGACGAGCAGATTGACGTGACCACACGCGCCTTCCTGGGGCTGACGGTGGCCTGCGCCCGCTGCCACGATCACAAGTTCGATCCCATCCTGACGAAGGACTACTATTCGCTGGCCTCCATCTTCGCCAGCACGAAGAGCTTCGCCGAAATCAAGGGCACCGTTTCGAAGCTCTACTTCGAGCCGCTTGCGCCGCGGGCGGTCTACACCGCCTGGCAGCAGCACCAGAAAAAGATCCAGGCGAAGCAAAAAGAGATTGATCGGATCGGCGAAGACGAGACGGGCCGCTACGCGGAGCGTCTGCGCCCGCGCCTGGCCGACTACATGGTGGCGGCGGCCCAGCTTCGCGGCAGCCCTGCGGATCAGAGCATCGAGAAGACAGCGATGCAGGCCGGCCTGGAAACGAACGTCCTCGCCAAGTGGGTCGAGTACCTTTACGCGAAAGACCCCAACCGCGCGCACCTGGAACCCTGGTTGAAGGCCGAACCGTCGCGGCGGCGCGAGGTCGCCGCCGAATACCAGTCCCGCTTTGACGCCTTGGCCGCCGGATGGCGCGAGGAGATGGAGAAGTGGAAGAAAAAAGTCGCCGGCGCCATCGCCAACGGAATGGACCCACCGGAACGGCCAAAGTTCAAGGCCGACGAAGACCGCTTCTTCGCCGAAGTTTCATTCGGCAGAGGGCCGTTTGCGCTGCCCGAAAAGGAAAAGGAACAGCACTTCTCCGCCGAAGCGAAGCCGTTGCTGGCGGCGGAGCGCAAGGAGCTGGAAGCGCTGAAAAAGAGCTCGCCGCCCGAGCCGCCGATGGCCTGCGCCGTGGCCGAGGGTGACCCGGTGCGGCAGCACGTCTTCGTCCGCGGCAACTATGCGAGCCCCGGGGATGAGGTTCCCAAAGCTTTCCCCAGCGTTTTTTTTATTAGCGGGCAGGCGGCGGAGCAGCCGCCGATCCGCCGGGGCAGCGGCCGGCTGGAATTCGCGCGCTGGCTGGCGCGCGGCGATCACCCGCTGACGGCGCGCGTCATCGTGAACCGGATCTGGCAGTGGCACTTCGGCGATGGCCTGGTCCGCACACCCAGCAACTACGGGCAGCTCGGCGACAAGCCCACGCACCCGGAATTGCTCGACTACCTGGCCGTGCGCTTTGTCGAAGGCGGCTGGTCGGTGAAGGCCATGCACCGGCTGATCATGTCGTCGAGCACGTACCAGATGAGCAGTGCCGCAACAGCGGCGGCGCTGAAGGCGGACCCCGCGAACCGCCATCTGTCGCGGTTTAATCGCCGCCGCCTGGATGTGGAGGAGATCCGCGACTCGCTGCTCGCGGTGGACGGCTCGCTCGATCTGACCGTGGGCGGGACGTTGCAAAGCGGCACCGGCACCGACGGCGAGAACGACTCGAAGCGGCTGAGCTTCGACCCGGTCAAAAGCACGCGCCGGAGCGTGTACCTGCCGCTGCGCCGCTCCAACCTGCCCGGCCTGCTCAACCTGTTTGATTTCGGCGACGCGACCACCACCGGCGAGGGCCGCACCCGCACGAACGTGGCGCCGCAGGCCCTGTTCATGATGAACAGCGAGTTCGTGCAGCAGCAGGCACGCGGCTTCGCCGCGAAGCTGGTCGCCGCGGAGAGCGCCGCGCGGCGAGTCGAGCGTGCCTACCTGGCGCTGCTGGGGCGCCGGCCGCTGCCGGCCGAGGTGATCGAGGCGCTGGCCTTTGTCGAGGGAGTTGAGAAGCGCACCAAAGGAACGCCGGGAGGCGTTTCGCCAAAGGAAGAAGCCGCCTGGAGCAGCCTGGCCCGCGTCCTGCTGGCTTCCAACGAGTTTATTTATGTTGATTGATGAACGCGACCGGTCACGGCTTCTCTCGCGGCGCGCGTTGCTGCGCAACGCGGCCTGCGGCTTCGGGTACCTGGGCTTGACGACCATGCTCGCCGACGCCGCGTCGAAAGCGCAGAACCCGCTGGCGCCCCGGGCGCCGCACTTCGCGCCGCGCGCCAAGCGCATGATCTTCCTGTTCATGCACGGCGGGCCGTCGGCGATTGACACCTTCGACCCGAAGCCGCGCCTGACCCGCGATCACGGCAAGCCGCTGCCTTTTCAGCGCCCACTCACGTTCGCCGAGGGCCAGGTGGGCGGGCTGATGAAATCCCCATGGGAATTCCGCAAGCACGGCCAGAGCGGCATCGAGGTCAGCGAGCTGTTCCCGCAGGTGGCGGCCTGTGTGGATGACCTGTGCATCATCCGCTCGATGGTCGGCGACGGAGTAGACCATGGGGGCGCGTTGTTGCAGCTTCACACCGGAACGAACACTTTCATCCGGCCGAGCATGGGATCGTGGGTTACCTACGGACTGGGCAGTGAGAACCAGAACCTGCCCGGGTTCATCACCATCAAGCCGTCGCTGGCGCACGGCGGTGCGAAGAACTGGAGCTCTGGATTCCTGCCGGCCGCATTTCAAGGCACGGCGATCGGCAACGCCGGCCTGAAAGTTGAGGACATCCAGAAGCAGCCCATCGAGTATCTGACCAACAAGTCGCTGTCGCCGGAGCAGCAGCGCTTCGAGCTGGACATGCTGCAGAAGATGAACCGCCGCCACGCGCTGAAACGGCAATTCGACCCCAACCTGGAAGCCCGCATCGAGGCCTTCGAGCTGGCCTTCCGCATGCAGACGCTGGCGCCGGAAGCGTTCGAAGTGGAAAAAGAATCCGAGGCGACCAGGAAGCTTTACGGCCTGGATGGCGAGGAGACCCGCGATTTCGGCTGGCAGTGTCTGCTGGCGCGGCGCCTGGCCGAGCGCGACGTGCGCTTTATCCAGTGCTCGCACAGCTACAAGTGGGACCAGCACAGCGACCTGGCCCGACTCCATCCGAAGAACGCCAACGAAGTGGACAAGCCGATCGCCGGGCTGCTGAAAGACCTGAAGGCGCGCGGCCTGCTCAAAGATACCCTGGTGCTGTGGGGCGGCGAATTCGGGCGCACTCCGGTGGTGCAGGGCAGCGACGGGCGCGACCACAACCCCTACGGCTACACGATGTGGATGGCAGGGGCCGGTGTGAAGCCGGGCTTTGTCTACGGCGCCACCGACGAGTTCGGCTACTACGCCGTTGAGGACCCGATGCATATCCACGACCTGCACGCTACGCTGCTGCACCTGCTGGGCCTCGACCACGAGAAGCTCACCTATTTCTATGCCGGCCGCGCCTTCCGACTGACGGACGTGCACGGCAACGTCGCCCGCAAGATCCTGGCCTGACGGGCGGTTGAGGTTTAACCACCAAGGCTCAAAGGCGCCAAGAAAACTCGCGAGCGGCCGCGTACGCCGCGGCGGGGATTGGGCTGTAGTTCTGGTGTGTCCAACCGAGATTCATCATAAGATCAGACGGGAAAGTTTATGCAGGATTGGCAGCCGCGGCCCTACAAGAACTATTTG
>JBKKAI010000249.1:0-5900 GCA_046714815.1 Terriglobia bacterium
AGTCACGGCTCTGCGCTCCGTCTTCCGGCACCTCGAACTCCAGACCATCAATGGCGCGCGAAACAACGTCGCCCCCAAAGCCACCCGTTTAGCCAACGGTTTCAACGCCGGTTTCGCCGCCGTACAGTTCGAAGTAACGCAGGGCCACCGCCGGAATACGCCGCTCGAGCGCCCAGCCCATCACCAGGCGCTCCTGGACGTATGCCAGCACGCCGGAATCGGAGAGGGGCGCTACCGGGTGCGTCTCGGCGGTCGGCTCGGGCGTCAGTTGCTCGCCGCAGACGGGACAGGAATGCTCCCATCGGCGCGCGCGCAGGTCTTCCTTTTTGCGCCATTGGGGGTGAACCGGACCGTTCACCGGACAGCAGTAGCTGCCTTCGCCATAGACGCTGCCAGGTGAAACCACCACCAGGCGCTCGATCCGGGAGGGCGCCTCGCCCGCCAGCGACAACAAGTCGGCCAGCGGAAGCAGGGCCCGGCGCACCTGCTGCGGCAGCGGCTCCGCGGAACCCGCGGAGCCGTGCGTCAGGTGAATGGCGGCGCGCGTCCGCCGCAGGGCCTCGCGCACCCCGGCCGCTTCGCCGTTCGAAAGCCCATTCGGGCGGCCTCGGCCGCGTGGCGGGTTACCCGCCACGCCGTTGACCACCTGGACTGCGTGGCCTTCCTCTTCGAGCCGCTGCGCCACCGCGCCGCGCAACGCTCCCTGCGGTCCCGACAGCAAAATTCTCATGTCAGACTTCGAGCGCGCCGCCGCCCACGCGCGATTCACGAATTCGGAAAGTAGCCAGCGTGGCTGAGACCAGATCCTCGAACGGGACTGGAGAATCCGCGCCACGCGCCACCGCCTCGATAAACGCGCGCACCTCCGCGCGGTGCCCCTTGTCCTGAAGCCACAAGCGCTGTGCATGGCAGTGGCCCTGGTAATAGAAACGCGATTTGCGGAAGTCGTCGCATACGGCGGTCCGCCCGCCGCCGGAAACCTCGATTCGCTCCTTCGCCACCGTGGCGTCGCCCGATGAGAGGTAGAGAATCTGCGCTCGCGAGCCGCCCGAAAGCTCCAGTTGAATATGCACATCCTCATCGCCGCCGCGCTGCCCCGTGGACCAGGCTTGCACGCGCGCCACGGACGAGCCGGCCAGGAATTGCGCCAGGTCCACGAAGTGACAGACTTCGCCGACGATCCGGCCGCCCTGCTCCGGATCGTGAAGCCAGTGCCCGGCGGGCAGGCGGCCGGCATGGACCCGATAGAGGATCGAAAGCGGGCCGGTGTGGTGCGCGAAGAACCTCCGGCACTCCCGCGCAAATGGAGAGAACCGGCGGTTGAAACCGACGGTGAGGATGCGTCCCGCGGCGGCATGCGCCTGCGACACCCGCCTCAACTCCGCTTCATCCAGGCAAAGCGGCTTTTCCACGAAGACATGCTTGCCTTTGGCCAGCGCCGCGGCCGCCAGCGAAGCATGGGACCGGTGGCGCGTGCAGATAAACACGACGTCGGTGGCGGCGTCGGCGATCACCTCGCCGGCATCGGTGGCGCACCACTGGAAGCCGAAATCTCGCGCGACTCGCTGCGCTGAAATGCCGGTGGCGTTCGCGATGCCTGTGAACTCGACAGCCGCCAGTTTGCCCAGGGCGGGCAGCAGCTTGACGCGGCTGAAGCTGCCCGCGCCGATGAATCCCGCGCGTACCGTCCCTGCCGGCCCGGAGCGAAAGCTCCGCGTCGCTGCCGATACGGGACGGAGCAGATGGCGCGCCTGCGGAATGCTGAGCCGCTTCGCCAAAGGTTCCGGCTTCGGATACTCGATCAGGATGCCGACATACGGCTCGCCGGTTTCACCGGAGAGAAGTTCATATGCCCGTTCGGCCTGCTCGATGGGAAAGCGATGGGTGATAAGCGGGGCGAGCGTCACCTTCCGTGCCGCCACCAGATCGAGAAACGCTTCCATGTTGCGCTTCTCCGTCCAGCGGACAAAGGCATAGGGGTAGTCAGCGCCGCCCTGTTCGTAGCGCGGGTCGTAGCGGCCCGGACCATAGGAGCGCGAGTAACGCACCTGCAGCTCTTTGCGGTAGTAAAGCTCGCGCGGCACGTCCACGCGAACGTCGCCGACTACGACCACGCGGCCGCGGTCGCGCGCCAGGCGGCCGGCCAGCTCGATCGGCTCGTTTGAGCGCGTCGCCGCGGTGAGAATCACAACGTCGGCGCCCTCCCCGCGGCGGCAGGCGCCGCTCCACGGGCCGCTCTCCCAGTCACAGTTCTCGCGGGCGGCGTCGGCGCCGAGCTCGAGCGCCAGCGCCACCCGGTGAGGGTCGGGGTCCACGCCCCACACCGCGCACCCGGCGGCCTTCAGTATCTGCACCGCGAGCAGGCCCACCAACCCCAGCCCGATGACCGCGACGCGCTCGCCTAGCACGGCTTCACCGACACGCACGCCGTGCAGCGCGATCGCGCCCACGGCGACGGCCGCGGCTTCCTCGAACTTAACCGGAGTCGGAATGGCGGCGCACAGATTTGCGGGGATCCAGCTCACTTCGGCGTGGCCGGCGTGTCCCACGCCGGCGCAGGCCACGCCGTCGCCGGCGGAAAATCCCGTGACACCCTCTCCGACTTCGAGCACGGTTCCGGCGGAGCTGTAGCCGAGGGGCACGGAAGCGTCCAGGCGCGCCCGCACGGTGGCCAACACCTCGGCGACGCCGTTGGTCTTCACGCGCCGGAAGAGCTGCCGCGCCAGGTCGGGCCGTTCGAAGGCCTTGCCCGCCAGCGACCGCGCGCCCAGCCGGACGGTGGAGCGCTCGGTGCCGCTGCTGATCAGCGACGCGGCATTTCGCACCAGCACTCCACCGGCCAGGCAAGTGGGCGGCGGAACACGCTCGACGCGCACTTCCCGTGTGCGAAGATCCTGCAAGAGTTGTCTCATCCCTGTTTTCTGTCGCCGGCGAGAAGGTTCGCGGGCGCCCGCTCCACAAGCACGCTATAGCGGATGGCCGGTTTGGTCTTGCCGGATTGGCTGCGTTCCAACTGTTTCTCGAACACCGGCACGAGCGTCTCGGCGATCGAGGAGAACTGGAACAGCAGGCGTCCTTTGTCGAGCGCGCGATGCAACACCAGCCGTCCCAGCACGTTTCCGCCGGAGCGGAGCGGAATCTCAACGCTCCAGTAGTGATCGGCGCCGGGCGCGTGGGCGCCGTTCGGAACGGATGGGCTTCGCCAGTCGAGCCGGAAGGATTCGATCCGGGGCGCCGCGTCGTTTTCCCAGGCACTGAGGCGGCACTCGGCGGCGGCGAAGTCCAGCGCTTCCCAGGCCCCGGTCAACAACCGCCAGCTTTCTTCCAGGCTGCGCGCCTCGGCCACGTCGCGCGCGGTCTTTCGGATCAGTATCTGGTTGGCGAGCACGCGCCGTTGCGTGTGGATGGCGCCGGAAACATACAGGTTCAACTCGGTCAGCTCCTCATACTGGAGCTGGCTGGTGAGGAACCAGGCCAAAACGCCGAGCAGCACCACGACCAGCGCCACCAGGTTGCCGGTGGAGCGGATGATCAGCAGTGAGCCCAGCGAGAACAACGCGGCCAGGGCGTAAAGCCCCAGCACGGCCATTCGCGGCGACAGGCCGTTGCGCAGCAGACGGTCATGCGTGTGGTTGCGGTCGGCGGCAAAAATCGGCTTGCCGCTCAGAAACCGCCGGACCACGGCCAGCCCGGTATCGAGCAGTGGCAGGCCGAAGGCCACGAACGGCACCACGATCGCCAGCAGCGTTGAGCTTTTCTGCGAAGTATGAATCGCCAGGGTCCCCAGGAAGAAGCCCAGGAACAAGCTGCCCGTGTCCCCGAGAAAGATTGCCGCCGGGGCCGAGTTGTACCGGAGGAACCCGAGCAGCGATCCCGCCAGGGTAATGGCGAGGATGCAAACAAAGTGATTGCCCTGGATGAGCGACACCACAAATACCGAAAGCGTGACGAAGAAGGCGATGCCGGCGGCCAGGCCATCCATGCCGTCAATCAGGTTGAAGGCGTTGGTGACGACGATGATCCAGGCCACGGTGAGCAGGTAACTGACCAGCGGGGTCTCGATGCCGTAGCCCAGCAACGGCAGGCTGACGATGCGGAAACCGAGCCACCAGACGATGGAGGCGGCCAGCGCCTGCACCGCCATCTTCTGCCAGGGCGTGGCCCCCGCCAGGTCATCGTAGATTCCCAGCAGCAACACCAGCGAAGCTGGAACCAGCAGAGCTGCCCAGCCCGGCCACTCGATCAACAGACGCGCGCGCACCTCGTTCGGAACGGCCAGTAGCGCGGCTAAGGCGGCGAAAGAGGCCAGCACAATGGCCAAGCCGCCCAGCCGTGGCACGGGCTGTCCCGGCCCATGGTGATCGCGGCGGCCAAACGCCTTCAAGCGCCGGCCCCACACCCCGACCAAGGGCGTGATCAGCAGGGCGAACAGCGCGGAGAGAAAAAAAAGGCCGAGGTAAGTTCTCACGGTTCTCGAACAGTCAGGATGGGAACGAACTCGGCGGGTTTACCGGCCGGGTTTGCGGTGGAACAAGATTCATGGCGGCGTGCGGCGCCCGCCGAGACTTCGCACAGCGTTTTGAGGTAAGAGCGGGCCTGCTTCGACCGCGAGAATCTTTCTCGCGCGGCGCGCCGGCCGTTTTCGCCCAACTCGCGGCACAGAGTGGGATCGGCGCGCAGGCGCAGTACGGCCCGCGCCAGCGCTTCCGGGTCTTCCGGCCCGACGGCGACACCCGCATGGGTTTCGTCCAGGATCTCGCGGGCTTCGCCTTCTGCGGCAAGCAGCACCGGCCGGGCCGCGGCCATGGCCTCGAACATCTTGGACGGAATGGCGGTCCTGAGAATCTCACTACGCCGCAGCGGAACCAGGCAGGCATCGGAAGCCGCCAACAGCGCCGGGACCCGCTCGCGCGGCAGCTTGCCGAGAAAGCGCACGTTGGGCAGGCGCATGCGGCCGGCCAGGGCGGCGAGCCGCTCGCCCTCCGCGCCTGCTCCGGCCAGCAGAACGATCACGTCAGGCGTGGCCTGCAAAAGGGCGGCGGCATCGAGCACCGATTCCAGGCCATGAGCCATCCCCAGGGTTCCGCAGTAGCTGACGACAAACTTTCCCTCGATGTCCATGTCGCGGCGCAAGCCCCGGCCGTGGCCCGTGCCGGCCATGAACTCGTCGGAAACGCCGTTCATGACCACGCTGATCTTGGCTTCCTCCACGCCCTGCTTCACCAGCGCCTGCTTCTGCCCGCGGCCGACCACCACAATCCGGTCGGCGCGCCGGTAAAGGAAATCGGCCAGCCGCTTCAGACTGCGATACAGGACGGAGCTTCGGCCGGCCGCGCCGACTCCTTCAAGGGACTGCGGCCACAGGTCTCGAACCTCGAAGACGAACGGCAACCGCCGCGCCCGGGCCACCGCATACCCGGCCGCGCCCACCAGCAACTGGGGCGAAGTGGCCACGACAATGCTATCCGGCAGCGCCACCCACGGCCCCACGGCCGCGGCCGACATCGCAAATGAGACGTAGTTTGCCGCGCGGCCCCACAGCCCGCGGTTGGCCGTCGGATACAGCCACGTGCGCACAATTTCCACGCCCGCCTGGCGCTCGCGGTGGAGGCACCTGCGCCAGGCGCGCCGGTAGTCCGGATGGACCACCCCCTCGGGATGGTTGGGAAAGCCGGTCAGCACACGAACGTCGTGTCCCGCGCGGGCCCACTGTCGCGCAAACTCGTCCACGCGCGCCGCGGGAGCGCAGGCCTCAGGGGGAAAGTACTGGGAAAGATAAAGAATGTTCACGGCAGGAAAGCCCGAGCGGTTTCGGACAGATTCAGGCTGTCTACTTCTGTAGGCGAAAAAACGTAAAGAAGCTTGACCGGCAGATCGCCTTCATACGCCCAGCGGATGAC
>JBKKAI010000250.1:0-2532 GCA_046714815.1 Terriglobia bacterium
CCGCTTTTCCGCGCGGAAGCCTGCTTCCGCGAAGGCCAATGCCGCGCGTGAAAACTGGACGGGCTGCGGTCGCGGCAAGCCGCGACTCGCTTCAAAGCGGTGGCAAGCCACCGCACTCCATAAGTTCGTCGCCTGTTCAGTAGCTACCAGCCCTGGCGAATTCCGAATTCCCCATTTACTTCGGTTTCCAGGCGGAGTTGAGCAGTTCCGGCGTGAAGGGGCCGGAGGCCTGGCGAGTCTGGGCGTATTGGTAGAGCGCCGCCACAAACACACCGTTCAGCGCCGCGCCGACCACCGCCAGCGTCACCAGATAGATGACCGCCACGGCCAGGATGATCAGAAACGCGGTTCCGCCGAGCAGCGCGCCGGCCAGGAACGGCGCGAAAACCGCCGGCAGCGCCAGCAGGAAGAACAGCAGGCCGAAGCTGACGGCGCTGGTGAACCGCTCGCCCCAGGTTTCGCGGAACATCACCGCCGACCGCTTCGCCGCTTCAATCGGCCCTAGCTTTTCATAGACCAGCACGGGGATGACGAAATACGTGGCCAGCGTCCAGGCCGAGCCGAGCAGCCGGACGACAATCTGGCCCAGCCAGCCGACACGCTCCTCGATGATGCGCAGGATCATGCCCACGGTGGCGGCCACGGCCGCCCACTGTGCGATGCGCGACAGGTTGCCCCAGGCGAAGCTCAGGCCGTCACGCAGCGTCGGGTCGCCGCCCTTCAGCCGGATGGTGGCGGCGCCGATCAGCGCCGTGTTGAAGTAAATCACCACGAAGTAGTTGATGAAGTAAAAGAGGAACAGGCCCAGGTAGACGCCCACGCCGCGCTCGCCGTCGGCGGCGAGCACTTCGGGCACCATAACCAGCGGCACAAAAAACGTGGCCGAAACCAGGATCGCGCAGATGGCCGACAGCACCGGCAGCAGCAGCAACTCCTTGTCAGCGCGCAGCACGCCCCAGCTCACCTTGGCCAGCTCCCAGGTTGTGGTCAGTTTATTCATCGCCTGCTCCTTGCAGCAAGACTATCAGCCGGTAGTGTAAAGTCAACTACCGGTTCGCTCCGGATTCCGCATTCCGAATTAGCCTTTGATCACGCCCATGGGGCGCAGGCGCGCGACCTTGCGAGCCAGGCCGGCGTTGTGGACCACCTCGATCACCGCGTCCACGTCTTTGTAGGCCTCGGGGATCTCTTCGAGGATGCCGTCGCGCGTTTCGCTTTTCACCAGGATGCCCTGGGCTTCGAGCGCCTGCATGACATCCTGCACGGTGCGGCCCTTCTTGGCGGCGGTGCGGCTCATCAAGCGGCCGGCGCCGTGGCAGACGCTGCCGAACGTTTCGCGCATCGAGCCCTCGGCGCCCACCAGCACCCAGGAAGCGGTGCCCATGCTCCCGGGAATCAGCACCGGCTGGCCGACATGGCGGTAGCGCGCCGGCACCTCGGGGTGGCCGGCGGGAAACGCGCGGGTGGCGCCCTTGCGGTGCACCAGCACGTCGCGCGTTTCGCGCTCGCCGGGGACCTGGTGCCGCTCGCGCTTGGCGATATTGTGGGCCACGTCGTAAATCACGCGCACCGGTGTCGGCCCTCCGAAAATCCGCTGGAGGGCCTGGCGGGTGAAGTGCGTGATGCCCTGGCGGTTGGCCCAGGCGTAATTCGCCGCCGCGTTCATCGCCGCCAGGTAATCCCGGCCCTCCGGCGACTGGATGGGGACGCAGGCCAGTTGCCGGTCGGGCAGCGTGATGCCGTAGCGAGGCATGGCCTCGTTCATCTTCTTCACGTAGTCGGTGCAGACCTGGTGGCCGAGGCCGCGCGAGCCGGTGTGGATCAGCACCACCACCTGGTCCAGGCGCAGGCCGAGCGCTTCGGCGGCGGCCGCGTCGTGGATGCGCTCGACGTACTGCACCTCGAGGAAGTGGTTGCCGCTGCCGAGCGTGGCCACCTGCGGGCGGCCACGTTGGTGAGCGCGCTCGGAGACGCGGCCCGGGTCGGCGCCCTCGAGAACGCCGCCGGACTCGGTGAACTCGGCGTCGGCGCCTTCGCCGTAGCCGTGGCTGACCATCCACGGCGCGCCTTCCGCCAGCACGCGCTCCAGGTCCGCCGCCGAAAGCTTGACGTGGCCCTGGCCGCCGGTGCCGCAGGGCACGTCCCGGAAAAGCTGTTGCACCAGGTCGCGCAGGCGCGGCCGCACTTCGTCTTTGCTCAGCGAACTGCCGAGCAGGCGCACCCCTCAATTGATATCGAAGCCCACGCCGCCGGGCGACACCACGCCGTGCTCGAAGTCGGTGGCAGCCACGCCGCCGATCGGGAAGCCGTAGCCCTGGTGGATGTCGGGCATGGCCAGGGAGCGGCCGACGATGCCGGGCAGCGAGGCCACATTGGCAGCCTGCACCAGCGATTGGTCTTTCAGGATGTGGGCGAGCAGGTTCTCGTCGGCGTAGATCAGCGCGTCGGTGCGCATCCCCTCCTGGACCGAGCGCGGCATCAGGGAGAGGTAATCGTCGAGCTTCTGGAAATTTTCGCGGACAAAAAAATGAA
>JBKKAI010000251.1:0-4753 GCA_046714815.1 Terriglobia bacterium
GGGCCGACTGGCAACCAGGTCCTTCGCGCAAAAACTCCTGGGCAGTACTTTCTTCTCCGACGGAAAGCGGATTGCCGCGGCGCTCTATCCGGCTGGCCCTCCCGGTGAAGAAGAGTATTTCTCGCCCCTGGTTGTAACGGATCTTGAGGGCAAAATCCTTCGGCGCCTCGATTTCAAAATGGGCGGCGGCCCGCTGGCCCTATCGCCCGATGGCAACCAAATTGTTATCTCCGGAAGCCGGCCGTCCAACCCGGCCAATCCGCGTAGCGGCGCGCGTTATGGGCTCTTTCTTGCGGACCTCGATCACCAGCAGGTCAGAGAGCTGGCAATAGAGGAAGGCCCAATCCCGACCCGGCCCCACCTGAGCCTGAGCTGGTCTGCGGACGGCCGCCAGATCGTCTATGAACGCGACCGGAAAATCTACATCCGCGACATTGACACAAACACCGAACGTTTCCTCATCTACGGGCAGATGCCGGACTGGTCGCCCGACGGGCGATACATCGCCTTTCAAGGCCTTGATTTTGCAACATACCTGATCACGCCCGACGGCTCGGAGTTAATGAGCATTCTTCCGGGCCGCATCGTGGATGGTTTGCGATGGTCACCGGATTCACCCTATCTGAAGTTCCACGAAGTGGACGGCTCGCTGGGGACGGAGAGCCGGCTCGCCTTTCACCGCATGAAAGATGGAGCCGTTGTGCACTACAACGACTGGTCTGCGCAATACCAGTGGCTCCTGTTCGGGCCGCGCCGATGACGGAACTGGTTGCTCCGTTGGGCTCCCTACTCTACCGCCTCTGCGTTGAATGAGAAGCTGCTTTGCCACATAGAAGAATCCTCAGACCCGGCGTCGCTCGCGGGCTATTTCCGCGGAATATGTTCTCGGGCGGCCGCTCCGCACTGCGCAAGTCCCATTTCCCTTGTACCCCGGAATCCCAGGCTTTCTGCTTGATTTTTCCAGCCCGCGGCGTAAAGATGTTCGCACTTTTCAATCTCTTGTCCGGGAGGAAGCATGCGCCGTTTGTTCATCGCCGCCTTTTGTCTGGCCTTCACAATGGCCGGTTTCGCCCAGGAGCCGGAGCCTGCGCCGCAGCCGGAAGCCACACAGCCGGCGCTGGAGTTCAACTCGATTACCCACCTGCTGATGGAGCGGGCGCCACAACTGCAGGCCGGGTTCCTGTCGGACGGAGACCGCTGGCTGCTGTACTCGCCGCAGTTCGATGTGCTGTCTGCGGCATCGCAGCAATTGCTGCTTCGGAAATACGGGTATTTATCCTATGAGGCGGGCGCGGCCGGGGACAAGCGGACCCGCTCCTTTATCCGCGGGGAGTCCGCGGCGGCAGCGCCGTCGCGGGCGGCGATTCCGGCTCTCGGCGCGAACATCCGCGTGACGTCGCCGGAAACCGCCGTGGGCCGGCGCCTGCACAGCGAAACCACCATCGCCGTTTCCGGACAGAACGTCGTTGTGGGATATAACTCGGAAGACGACGGCGTCAGTTATTCGAACGACGGCGGCGCCACCTGGCGACGCAGCAGCCTGCGTTTTTTCCCCGCCTTCTTCGCGACCTTCGGCGACCCGGTGGTAGCCGCGGGCCCCAACGGCCGGTTCTACCACGCCTACATGGCGCCCTCTGTCTTCGGCTTCACCTCGATGGCCGTGTCACGCTCCGATGACGGCGGTGCGACGTGGTCGGCCCCGGTCAACGCCTCCGCCAGCGTGATGACGAACCAGAGCAGCCACGACAAGCCGTGGTTCACGGTGGATAACACGGCCGGCAGCCCCAATCGCGGAAACCTGTACCTGAGCTGGACGCTGTTCCAGCAGAACGAGAGCAGCATCCGCTTCGTGCGCTCCACCGACGGCGGGCAAACCTGGTCGCCGGCCGGGGCGCTGGCCCGGCTGTCATTGGCCGAAACGCAGGCCCGTGAGGTGATCCAGGGATCCTTCATCGCCACCGGCCCGAACGGCGAGGTGTATGTGATCTGGTATGACTCGCGGGCCGGCGGCGTTCGCATTCGCAAGTCCACCGACGGCGGCGCCAGCTTCGGCGACCCGGTGACGGCGCTCTCGCCGGTCGGCTTTCAGTTCAGCCGCTACGTCAATGGCCATTTCGATGTACCGGCTTTTTTTCAGGTTGTCGTGGATAACGGCTCCAGTCCGAACCGCGGGAGCGTTTACGTGGTCGCGAACCCGCTCGGCGCCGATGGCACGATGGACGTAACGCTGACCCGCTCGGGGGACGGCGGCGCGACGTGGTCGGCTCCGGTCCGGGTGAACAATGACGCGACCGCCACCGATCAGTTCATGCCCGCGGTCGCGGTCGCGGACAACGGCAATGTCGGCGTCGCTTTTTTAGACCGCCGAAACGATCCCGAGGACAATTCATTATTGGACGTGTATCTTGGCGTCTCGACCGACGGCGGCCGCTCGTTTCCCGTGAACCAGCGGGTGACCACTGTGAATTCCCCCGTGCTGCCGACGCCGCTTGGATTTCGCGCCGGATACCACGCCGACTACAACCAGGTGGTCGCCTCGGGCAACAACTTTTACATTGTGTGGGGGGATGACCGCAGCGGCCAGGACCCCGACGTTTATGTGGCGGTGATGCCGGTCACCGGAACGCTGCCCGATTTTGCGCTGGCAGCAATCAGGGGATCAGCCGACGTGGTTCCCGGCGGCAGCGCGCAGTTTACCTTCTCGACCGGAGGCGCGTCCGGCGTTGCGCTTTCGGCGGTTTCGGCATCGCCGGGCCTGACCTTCCTGGCCTCCGGCAATACCGTTACGGCGAGCACGAGCACCGCCACTGCGCCCGGGACCTACTCGATCCAGGTCAGTGGAACGAGTGGCGGCATGGAGCGCGGAACGGTGGTGCGGCTGACGGTGCACTCCCCCGCGCTGCGGCAGGCGCCGGTGGCGGTGACCGAAGCGCGCGACCCGGCGTACCTGGCGCACTCCTCTGCCGACAGCGCCGGCAATATCCACCTGATTACCGCGCGGGAGAACGCCAGCCGAGTGCGCCGGCGGCTGTCGTATTTCCGGATTCCGGCCGGTGGGGGGACGCCGGAGCCGGCGCGCTCGTCGGCGCTGTCAGACCTGGCCTACCGCGAGCAAACGGTGCTCGATCCCCGCGTTGCCGCAGATTCGTCGGGCCGCGTGTTTGTCGTCTGGCGGCGCACGGACCGCAACGGCAGCCACATCCTGCTCTCGAGCTCCACAGGCGGAGGCGCCTTTTCCGGGCCGCTCGATGCTTCCACCGTCGCGCTGCCGAGCGCGGCGTTCGCGCCGGCCCTGGCGGTGGGCCGCAACGGCACAGTGTTTGTTGCCTTCGTCCAGCAACTGGTTCGCGAGTTGTTCCCCGGAGCGTTTGCGCTGGTCGGCCAGGACCTTGTCCTGACCCGCTCCACCGATGGCGGCGTCAACTTTTCACCGCTGGTGAACGTCAGCCGGTTTCTGAGTGGGCCGAATACGGTGCTGACGACGAATATCGCGCTAGCGCTAGACGCTGCGGATAACCCCCACCTGGCCTGGGTCGGCGTTACCTCCGCGCAAACGCGCACCCAGGACATCTATTACTCGCGTTCCGCGGATGGCGGCCGCGCCTTCGGACCCGTGGTACAGGTGTCTCTCGGCAACAATTCCGGCGTGAACCCGCGCGAGCCTTCCCTGGCGGTTGACAGTCGCGGGGCCGTTTTTGTCGCCTGGACGAATCCGGACGTGCGCATCGGGCAGCAGGATGTTCTGCTGGCACGGTCGGTTGATGGGAGCAGATTCGAGGCCCCGGTCAACCTTTCGTCGGCGGCCTATTGGATGGGCCACCTGACCGACCTGCCGGTGCTCGGCGTGGACCCCAGCGGCAACGTAACCGCGGCCTGGCGCCAGATGGTCGGCAACCCGCTCAAGAATTTCGACCCCCAGCGGGACGTTTTTTACGCGCGCTCGACCGACGGCGGACTTCGCTGGTCCACCCCGGTCAACATCAGCACCAACGTCGGCGACACGCTGCAGCCACCGACGCTGACGGTGGACCGCGACGGCCGCGTCTACGTTTTCTGGGACGACGACACCTCCGGCAGCCCGCGGATCATGATGTCGGTCCTGCCGTGAGGTCGCGCCGTTTTCTTGGCGCCTGGGTGTCTTGGTGGTGTGCCTTGGTGGTGAACCAGGTCAGGGGTATGCCTCGCGGAGCCGCGCTTTCAGGTACGCGAGGTCGCGGGCGATGGCCGGCAGCGGGTCGGGCGGCAGGTCGTATTCCAGGTGCAGTGAGATGGGACCGCGGAAGCCGGCCGCCGCCAGTTGCTTGAAAATGGTGGGCCAGGGGACCATGCCCTCGCCCATCGGGCACCATTTCATGCGCCACTTCCCGGCGGCCTTCTCCCAGTAGAAATCCTTGGCCGCGACCATCTTCATCCGCGGCGCAAGCAGGTGAAAGCCGATGTTCCAGCCGGCGGCGCCGCCTTCGGCCACCGCGTGCCCCGGGTCGAAGTAAAAGCCGGCCCATTGCGGATCGAGGTCGCGCACCACTTCCCAACCATCCCACATCGCCGCTCCGACATAGTTGCCGGAATGGTTGTGAAAGCCGGCCTGCACGCGGAACTCGCGCGCCAGTTCCGCCAGTCCGCGGAATTTGTCGCGCGCGTCTTGAACGCTCTGCCGCACGGCCTTCAAGTCGGTGTAGCGGTAATAACCGGCCTTGAAGAATGGGATGCTGAGTCTCCCCGCCGTTGCCAGGATGGGCCGCGCCGCCGGCTC
>JBKKAI010000252.1:0-7566 GCA_046714815.1 Terriglobia bacterium
ATCCGGTAATGATCTGGATCTTGTTCATGAGCACGAAGCCCATGGCCGCGTCGGCCAGGCCGGCATAGGAGTTCAACAGCGAGATCACCACCGGCATGTCGGCGGCGCCGATCGGTATCACCAGCAGCAAGCCGAACAGCAGCGACAGGCCGACCATGATGTAAAACAGCGTCCCGGCCGAGGGCACCGCAACCAGGAAAATGAGCAGCCCGATCAGCGTGCCGAGCAGGACAAAGTTCGACGCGTTCTGCCCCTTGTAGGTGATGGGAGCGCCGGGCAGCAACTCCTGGAGCTTCGCCGCCGCCATCAGGCTTCCGGTAAACGTCAGGCCGCCGATCACCACCTCGAAGCCGATGGCCGTCATCAGCACCCGGCCAAGCTCGCCGTGATGCCGGTAGTACTCGGAGATGCCCACCAGCGTGGCCGCCAGCGCGCCGAGGGAGTGCGATAGCGCCGTCCGTTGCGGCACGGCCGTCATCGGGATCCATAGTCCCATCGCCCCGCCGACCACCGTGCCGATGAGCAGCCCGATGGCGATCCACTGGTAGTTGACGATGGCGGGATGGAACATCGTCCCGACAACGGCCACCACCATTCCAAATTCAGCCAGGAACATGCCCCTGCGGGCATAGCGCGGAGAGCTCAGGCCTTTCAGCCCCAGGATGAACAGAATGGCCGAGAGGATGTAGCAGTACCGCAGCGCATTCTCCGCATGAATCCCGCCGCCCTCGCGCGACCACCACAGCGTGAGGGAGCCGGCGGCCACCGCCACGAGCAGCGCCGCCCATAGCGGAAAGCGCCGCCGGACGGGCGCGGCGGGCGCGACGGCCCCGCCTCCGGTGCCGCCCTTCTTTAACATTTTCAGCATGCGATCGGTTATGAGTAAACCGCCGACCACGTTGGTGGCGGAACACCCCACGGCGATGAAGCCGAGCAGCGTGCTGACCATGCCGTGCCCGGCGCCGGCCACCACCAGCGAACCCACCAGCGAGATTCCCGACATCGCGTTGGTGGCCGACATCAGCGGCGTGTGCAGCAACGGCGGCACGCGCGTGATGATGTGATAGCCGAGAAAGCCGGCGAGAATGAAGATGTACAGCCCGATTTCGAGCTCGCTGGTCATGACTGGGTGATGGAGGGCTTGCCGGATTGAGCCCCCGTGGGGAGGTTGGCCTTGACTGTCGCGTGCACGATTTCGCCCTGGTGCGTCACCAGCGGGCCGCGCGTCAGCTCATCTTCGAGGTCCAGGTGAATCTTTCCCTCCCGCACCAGGTGCCCCAGGAAACTTGTGACCGTGCGGGCATACATCTGGCTGGCGTGAAACGGCAGCGTGCTGGGCAGGTTGGTGGGACCGGCGATGAGCACGCCGTGCCGCACCACGTCCTGCCCCGGCTCGGTGAGAGCGCAGTTGCCGCCCTGCTCCGCGGCCAGGTCCACGATCACCGAGCCCGGCCGCATTCCCCTGACCATCTCTTCGGTGATGAGCACCGGCGCGCGCTGTCCGGGCACCAGAGCCGTGGTAATGACCACGTCGGACGCCGCCACCCACTGCGTCATCATTTTGCGCTGCTGCCGGTAGAATTCCTCCGACTGGGCGCGTGCGTATCCGCTTTTGTCTTCCGCGCCGGCGGTGTCGAGCGCCATTTGCACGAACTTCGCTCCCAGGCTTTCCACCTGCTCCTTCACCGCGGGGCGCGTGTCATAGGCCTCGACGACCGCGCCCAGCCGCCTGGCCGTGCCGATGGCCTGCAACCCCGCTACGCCCGCGCCGATAATGAGGACTCGCGCGGGAGTCATGGTTCCCGCCGCGGTCATCAGCAGCGGAAAGAATTTCGGCAGGTGGCCGGCCGCGATCAGAACCGCCTTGTAGCCCGCTACCGTGCTCATGGCGCTCAAGGCGTCCATCGGCTGCGCGCGCGCGATGCGCGGCATCAGCTCCATGGCGAAGGCCGTCACCCGGCGCGCGGCCAGCGCCTGGATTTCGGCGCCGCCGCTGTACGGCTGGAGGAAGCCGATGAGCGTCGCTCCCTCCCTGATTCTGGCGACTTCGGCCAGGACCGGCGGCTGGACCTTGAGCAGGATGTCGGCCGGACCGAAAACATCGGAGTCCAGGCGCGCGCCCTTTTCCTTGTAAGCAGCGTCCGGGAAGCCGGCCGCCGCGCCCGCGCCCGGTTCGACCACCACTTCCAGGCCCGCGCCGGCAAGCTTCGGCACAAGCTCGGGAACCAGCGCCACGCGCCGCTCGCCCGCGACCGTTTCTTTTGGAACGCCGACAACCATACGGGACCCGCTCTTGCGGGTGGGCCGAATGCTACTACACCTAACCCTCGCCTCGGTCACAGAATACGGATCTACGATCCGGCGACGCGGGCTAGACAATCGCCCTGACATGCGTCACATTACACATTACGGGCGGCCATGATCCGGGCGATTCGCCACAAAGGACTGAAACGCCTCCGGGATGAAGACGAGCCACGCGCTGGATGGCCGAGCACGTTCAAAAGCTGCGCGATATTGTCGCCCGTCTCGATGCGGCTGTCGCAGGTGTTCGGTGGCAGCGCCGCATCCTGGCTCACGCAACAAGCGCACTATGATCTTGCGCACGTCAAGACCGATCGGATCAAACTTAAGCGGGCTGAAACTCTCGTGCTCCATTCCTGACGAAACAAGCTCCCTCCCGCCTGGATGCCGAATTTGAATGGAAACCGTTCACTTAAGCGAAAGGTGTCACAGATGCGTAAAGTGCGCGATCCTGGGAGCGCGGGCGTCTCGCCCGCAAATGCTTCAAACGAATCAACCGCGGCGGGGCAAGATGCCCGCGCTCCCAGGCTCCGAGAAGCGCCGACCGCTTAAGTGAACGGCATTGCCGTTAGCCCCGGTTAGGCCTCGGTTAGGTCCGGATTATTCGTGAACGTGGAGACGAACTTCTGGATAGGGTGGTGACGTTGCGCCCGCTTTGCCGCACCTCGGCATTTTCAATTTTTAACTCATCATTCTTAACTGGCCGGCCGAAGGCCGGCCGAAAGCTTTCGAACGGCCGTTATTGTGCGGTCCACGTCGGCGGGTGAGTTGTAGATGTGGCAGCACTGGCGGACACCCTCGCCGACGGCGCGCACGCGAATCCGCTCCCGCGCCCACAGATCATCCATGATCCGCTGTCCGGCCAGCCCCCGAATGCCCCAGTTGGTGGTGGCGCCGGCCAGTTCCGGGTGCAGGCGGGAATGAACCACCACGCCGGGAACTTCCCGCAGGCCGTCGCGGAGGCGGTTGGCCAGGCCGAGGATGCGCTGTTCGATGCGCGCCGGACCCAGCCGGGCGTGGAAATCCACGGCGGCTTCAAATCCGCGCACCAGCGACAGGTTGCCGGTGCCGTACTGCATCAGGCGGTAAGCGCCGTCCTTCTGATTGTCCCACTGGCCGCTGGCCAGCGTGGTCCACACCTGCGGCAGGCGGTCGCGGCGGACATAGAGCAGGCCGCTGCCCGGCGGCGCCAGCAGCCACTTGTGCGGACTGGAAAAGTAGGCGTCGCAGCCCATATCGCGCACGTCCACCCGCAGTTGTCCCACCGCCTGCGCGCCGTCAATCGCCGAAAGCAGGCCGCGCTCGCGGGCCAGCCCGCAGAGCCGCTTCACCGGCAGCACGATGCCCAGCGCGGAAGTAATGTGCGGCACGGCCAGCACGCGCGTCCGCGGCGTGATCGCGCCTGCGAAGGTCTCGACGATCTCGCCGGGAGTGTTGCCGATCGGCAGCGGCTTCCAGACGATGCCGTCGCGCCGGGCGCGCAATTCCCAGGCGCAGCGCCCGCCCGGATGTTCCTGGTCGGTGGCCAGCACCTCGTCGCCGGGGCGCAGATCCAGCCCATGGGCCACGAAGTTCATGCCCAAGGTGGCGTTCTGGGTCAGCGCCACTTCCTCGGCGGTGGCGTTGATCACCGCGGCCAGCTTGCGCCGCAGCTCGGGCTCCGGCCGGTATCCGCTGAACCACTCGGGATTCTCCGGGCGGTAATCCCAGTGGGCCAGGGTGGCCTGGCCCCGGCGCATGTGCTCGGTGACGGCATCGAGCACCAGGCGCGGCATCGCGCCCAGCGTGCAGGTATTGAAAAAAGTCTCGCCCGCCGGGATGACGAACTGCTCCCGGACCGCGGCCCAGAACTTCTCGCTGTCGTCATCCGGGCCAAAACTGCCCGGCGCGAAACTGCCCGGCGCGAACGAGCCCGCGGCAACCATCGGAACCGCCGCGTTCGCCAGAAAATTTCTGCGTGATAGTTTTCCCATGGCTTCAACCCTTCACTGCCGAAGGGGCCTTCGGCGCCTTCGGACTGTTCACGGGGAACTTTGGCTGCTGGCCCTCGAGGACGCGCACGATATCCTCCGCCACCAGGCTCATCCGCTCCATGGCCTCGATCGTCGAGCCGCCGATGTGCGGTGTGGCAACGAAATTGGTCAGGCGCAGCAGCATTTTTCCGACACGGCCCGGCGGCTCCTCTTCAAATACGTCGGTGGCCGCGCCGGCGATGCGCCGTTCGATCAGCGCGCGCAGCACCGCGCCCTCGTCCCACACCGGCCCGCGGCACATGTTCAACAGGTAGGCGGCCGGCTTCATCCGCGCGATCTGCTCGGCGCCGATCATCCCGCGCGTCTGTTCGCTGAGGGGCACCTGCAGGGTGATGAAATCGGACTCGGCCATCAGGCGCTCAAGAGGCACGCGCTCGGCGCCGCATTCCTTCTCGACCTCGGGAGGAGCCGGGAAAACATCGCTGTAAAGGATCCGGCAGTCGAACGCGGCGCGGCACTTGTGGGCGATCAGCCGGCCGGTGCGGCCCAATCCCACGACGCCCACTGTTTTCCCCTGGAGCTCGACGCCCACCGAGCGGTGGCGGATGCCCCATTCCCCTTTGCGCAGGGCGCGCTCGGCATTCCGGAAGTTGCGGGCCAGCGCCAGGGCCATCAGAAAGAAGTGCTCGGCGAGCGATTCCGACGGCGCCGCGGGCGTGTTCACGACCCAGATGCCGCATTCGGCCGCCGCGGCCACGTCAATGTTGTCCACGCCGGCGCCGTGGCGTCCAACCACCTTGAGGCGCGGCGCAGCTTCCAACAAGCGCCGCGTGACTGAGCCGGCCGCGCGCGCGATCGCCGCATCAGCGCGCGCGAACAGAGGCGCCAGCGCCTCTTCTTTGAGCGACTCGGCGACGATGACCTCTCCGGCCGCCTCCAGCAGCTTCGTCCCCCGCTCGTGCATGGGCTCATAGAGCAGGATGGTAGGGCGCATAAGCCGTTTACTATAAGCCAACTTCCAGGGGTAGCACAGGCATTCCTCGGAGCCTGTGCTACTCTGGTTTAGGAAGTGCGGCGGACCACCGGCGAGGGCAGACCCATGTGGATATGCGCGCCGGTAGCTTTGCCGGCGACCGGCTGGCGGAAAGCGATGAACGGAATCTGGCGGGCCTGAAGCTGGGCGATGAACCAGCGCCCCTCGGGGCTGTCGGGGTGCAGCGCCACGTCCACGCGGCCTTCGTGGTCAAAGCCGAGCTTCTCGTGCGTTTCCGAAGGCCCGAAAGCGCTGACCGGCAGCGAATGCTGGAACTCCTGGTAATACGCGTCCTGGAGGAAGAAGAACATGCTGGCGGAGAAACCCGCGGCACCGGGCGATTGCGAGGGCAGCGGCATATTGGCCGCTTGCTCGACGCGCCGCGCCAGCTCCTCGTTCAGCTTGAAGTAGACCTCGGCTTGTGCGGCAGCGGCCTCGGCTGCTTCGACGTCATTGCGCGCCGCGGCGCCGGCGTCATAAAGTTCGCGCAGCTTCTTGGCTTTCGCGGCGGTCTTCTCGGAATCGGCGCGCGCGTCGTCCACGCGGCGGCGGGCCTCCTGCGTGTTCAGGTCGCGCGGCTCACCGGTGGCTTCGCGCAGGCGGCGCTCGACGTCGCGCAACTCGGCTTCAGCCTCTTCCACCTCGCGGCGCGAAACCGCGCCCGCATCGTAAGCCTCCCGCAGCTTCTCCACCCGGGTTACGGCGCGGTGCAGTTCGTCCCGAACCGCCTCCGCGAGCGGCGTGGCCGCGCTGGAAACCGGCACGAACAGCAGCGCATAGGCGGGGAGTATCACGCGCAGAAGCGCTTTCAACACGGCTTTTCCCGAGGCTTTCATTTTCCGTCCGGCAAGTGCATAGTCATTTATCATTATACCAAATGAAACTGCCTCTGGAGAAGGCGCGCCTGTGCCTGGAGTGCGATACGATCCACGACCAGGTTTCCTGCCCGCAGTGTGGAAGCGCGACGTTTTTTTACCTGGCCAACTGGGTGAAGCCGCGCCCGGAGCCCGAGCCTGCGCCGCCACTGCCCGGAGCGTCACGCTCCGGGGGGCCGCCCGAGCCGCCGCGCTTCCAGATGCTGCCGCGCAGGAAGCGCCACCTGTTGCGCAATACGCTGCTGGCGGGCGCCAGCCTGGTGGCCGCCTACGGCCTGCTGTTCCGGCCGGCAAAGAAGAAAGTGAAGAACGGCGAGAGTAACGAAGGAGCGTCATGAAAAAGGCTGTACTGCTGCTGTGCGCGGTTTCCGCGCTGCTGGTTCTCTCCGGCGCGCGCCGTGATGATGTGCTGCTTCCCGGCAGGCTGGAGAACCACACTCTGCTGCCCAATGGCTGGAAGCTGACCCCCGCCGGCCGCCACGCTCCGATCGGCGACCTGCCGCTCAAGATGCTCCTGACCCCCGACAAACGTTACGTGCTGGTGGCCTCCAACGGCTACAACGACCAGGGCCTGGCGCTGGTGGATGTTGCGACCGGCCAGGTGGCGGCGCACGCGCCGGTCTGGCAGAGCTTTGCCGGCCTGGACCTGGTGGTAACCGGGCCGACAACTTCGGCCGTGTTCCTGTCCGGCGCGCGTTCGGGCAAAGTGCTTGTGTTCCGCTACAGCCTCGGACGCCTGGCGCTGGAAGACACGCTGGCTACTCCGGGCTTCGATGCCACCACCGGCTACCTGACCGGCCTCGCCGCCGTTCCCTCGCGGAACCTGCTGCTGGTGCTGAACAGCGGCCAGGACTCGCTGCTTTCCTACGATCTGAGGGCGCGCGCGTTCACTCGGACCATCAAGACGCGCTACCGCCCCTACGGCATTGTCGTGGATGCCGCGGGCACGTACGCCTATCTCTCGAACTGGGGAGACCAGAGTGTCAGCCGGCTGAACATCGAAACCGGCGAGCTCGACGCCACTATCGCCACCGGCGACCATCCCTCGGATATGGTTTTTTCCGCCGACGGGCGCACGCTGTTCGTGGCCAACTCCAACAGCGACACGGTGAGCGCGCTGGATGTCGGGACGCTGCGCGCGCGCGAAACCATTTCGATGAACCTGACGCCACGCACGGCTGCTTCATCGAACAATCTGGCGGGGCCGCAGGCGCTTCAGGGCGCGCTGCCCAACGGCCTGTCGCTCAGCCCCGACGGCAAGACGCTGGCGGTCGCCAACGCGGGCAATAACAACGTGGCGCTGGTGGATGTCTCCGAGCCGGCGCAGTCCCGCGTGATGGGCTTCATTCCCACCGGCTGGTATCCCACCTCGACGATCTTCGAC
>JBKKAI010000253.1:0-5230 GCA_046714815.1 Terriglobia bacterium
CGGCGGGATGATGGCGTTGACGCGCGAGCCGTCGGCCAGCCGCGCATCCACCAGCGGCGCCGATTCGTCAATCCGGCGCCCGACGCTCGAGACGATCTTCTCGATCACGTGCATCAGGTGCTTGTCGCTCTGGAAGCGCACGCCGGTCTCGTGGAGCTTGCCGAAGCGCTCGATGTAGACATACTTGTGCGTGTTCACCAGGATGTCGGAGATGGTGGGGTCTTTCAGCAGCGGCTCGAGCGGCCCCAGCCCGAACACTTCGTCGAGGATCTCCTCCACCAGCCGGTCCCGCTCGACGAGCGTGATCGGCAGACGGTCCTCCTGCAGGATGCGCTCGACCACGCCCTGGACCTCGCCGCGCAGGCGCTCGCGGCTCACCGCCTTCAGCGCGTCCATGTTTAGGATGTTGAGCAGCTTCTGGTGAACGCGCGTCTTCAACTCGAAGTAGCGCTCCTTCATGCCGGCCGTGGGCGCGGCCGGAGTGGTGATGCCGCGGCGGGTGATCGTGGGGCCGGTGCTCATCCGACCTTTTACTGTATCACGGCGGGCGCGCGGCGACCCGCAGCGTACGCTCCGGGTTGGCCGCCAGCCGCAGCACCAGCGTTTCCGCGGGCAGCGGGCCGGCGGGACAGCGCCACGGAAAGAAAACCGCCGGACCGGCGTGCAACTCGCGGTTGGCCGTCTCCACAATCGCGTGCCTGCCGGCGGATATGACGCGCGCGCGGCGCGCAAGCCGCGCCCCGTTCTTCACCTTCAACAGATCGCCGGGCCGGGGCAGGAAGGCGGGGTCCGGCAGGCAAACCCAGGTGTCGGGGCGATGGCTGCGCACCAGCGACCCGGCCGAAAGCTCGAACTCGGCGGTGGCGCGCGGTTTCCCGTCCGCCCAGAGGTCGGGCGCGAGACTCCGAAAATGCTCCTTCAGGATCCAGCGCAGCCCCCCGGATTTGTTGCGGCAGTAGTTCCAGGCAAGAGTGTCGGCCAGCAGCTCGGCGGTGTTGGCGATGCCGCCGCGGGCTTCGAGCGCCGACTGAAGTTTTTCGAACAGCGTGCGGCTGGCGCTGACTCGCTCGACGGTCGGCACGCCGCCCTGCGCGGCCGCATACAGGCCGGCCAGCTCGCCCGCGACGTGTTCGCCGAAGGCTTCCCGCAGCGTGCAGGGCGGCGCGCTGCGCCGCGCGGAAAACTCGGTGGCCACCGATTCGTCGGCCAGCGAAACGGACAGCAATCCCGCGCCGTGGCGCTGGAGCGCCGCGCGCCGCCGCGGCAGGATGCGCGCGCCCCGCGGCACCGCGACATACGATTCCCAGACGAAGCGGCTATTGCGGGCCGCCTGCCTCACCGCTTGGCGCGAAAACCAGGGCTTCAGCTCCACGGCGATGGAAACCTGGTCGCGCAGCGCCAGCAGGTCCACGTATCCGCCGTGCGGCGCCGGCATCTCGGCGTAGACCGCGTAACCCAGTTGTTCGAAATGCCGTTTCAGCGGCGGATACAGGTCGGCCTCGCGCATCGCCCTTACTGTACCGCGCCGCGCGTGTCCGCCGCGCCCGGCACGGCGCCCGCCCAGTGACGCGCAAAGCACCTTCCCGATGATAAGAATCCCTTGACATAAGTCTCAAAATTTGGGAATATGCCACTCTGAGGATAATTCCTTAGCACAGGGCATTCCTGCCTGCGCGGGGAAGGCGATTGTTAGCGGAAAGCCTGCTAACAGCCATTCCCTAACTGCCGTTGAATCAATAATTTAGGACTCGCGTGCCGCTGTTAGCGGAAAAGTTGGCTAACAGTTATCTCTTTGATCCCCAACGAGTTAGGCCCTAAAAAACACATCGGGTTGTTAGCAGGAAACCCGGCGAATAACGGGTGGGCGCCTGCCCAATGTTTCCTTACTCTTACGTCTACGACAGGCGTTGCTCAACGCCTTGGACTCAAAGCGGAGGCCCATGCGGGCGAGCAGAAACCCGACTGATCAGGTCTAATTGACGATGATCGGTGTCCATCCGTGTTTATCCGTGGCTCATTTGTTCGCCTGTTCCCAACGGGCACGCCGGGGCGGGACGAACCCGCAGCGTTGCGCTCCGGGTTCGCTCGCGCTCCCGCGACGAATATGGATACGGCGCAACGCCTGTGCCACAATGCCCGCATGAGCCGGCACCTGATCACCGTACTACTTCTCGCGGCTTTCGCCGCCGCTCTGCTCGCGCGCCGGGCGGGGCAGGATCGGGAAGCGAACCTGGCCACCAGGCCCATCGAATATCGCGTGAGCGGATACTTCCCACCGGGATTTCCACTGCATGGGAAAGTGAAGCTGCTAAGCGCGGCGGTAGCAGAGACAGGCCAACGGACGCCCGTTCGGGTTGAATACACCGTCGGCGACATGCCCATCGAAACCGGCATGGCGCTCGAAATCTGGAAACACTTTACCAGCGATGCCGAACAACTTCAGGTGGACGACCCGGCAGCGCCCGCGTTTTTCTCCGCGAAGTTCAGCCGGCCGGAGGTGCGCGGCACAACGCGCGCCTTCACCAACTGGACCGTGCGCGACGCGCCCGCCGTGTTTCCCTACCGCAAAGTCGCTGCCGTGACGCTGGAAGCCGGGCGGCTGGCGGCGGGGGACCGTGTGTTGTTCGACATCGGCGGCGCGCAGGGCGTCCGCATGCAGTACTACGAGGAAAACCTGTTCAACTACCGCGTCGTCATCACGCGCGAGAACAAAGTGCTGGGCTACGGCGGGGACGCGCTGATGAAAATCACGGGCGGCCCGGCGCGGCGGCTCAAGGCGCAGGCGCCGTCCATTGTGGCTGCCGGAGAAGAGTTCCTGCTGGAGGTGGTGCCGCAGGATGAATGGGGATCGCTGGCCAAAGACCGCGAGCGGCTGAAGCTCGAAATGCGCGCCGAAGGCTTGCCGGCCCGCCCGCTCGAATACGACCGCGAGATGATGCACTACGTGGCGCGCAACCTCACCGCATCGCGCGAAGGCGTGCTGCGAATCCGCGTGCGTTCCGCCGACGGCCGGTTGGAAGCGCTGAGTAATCCCATCTGGGTGGAGCGCGCGCCGCCACACCGTGTCTTCTATGGGGACCTGCACCAGCACACCTATCTGCACGATGGCCGCGGCGTCTACGACGAGCTTTATTTATACGGCCGCCGCGTCGGCCTGCTCGATTTCGGCGCGCTCAGCGAGCATCACATGCCCATGAGCGTCACCGGGCCTTCGTTCTACCTCGACCGGCGCTGGCCCAGTGAAAACTGGCCGGACATCCAGCGCGCCGCCCGGCTGTTTAACGGATGGAAAGGCTTCGTTTCGATCCTCGGCTATGAGTACAGCGTCGGCACCAACCTCGGCGGCCACCACAACGTCTACTTCAACGCCGATGAAGCGAAGAGCACAATGCAGATTGATCCGGCCGAGCCGGCGGCGCCGATCGCGAAGATGCTGCGCACCGTGCAACTGGTGCGCCGGCCGGCGCTGGTGATCCCGCACATCGGCGGCGGCCCGCCCGACTGGTCACACCCCACCGACCCGCGGATCGAGCGCCTGTTCGAGATCGCGTCGGTGCACGGAGTGTTCGAGGAATCCTGGCAGCGCCACCTGGAAAACGGCCTGCGGCTGGCCGCCAGCGCCGCCGGCGACACCCACACCACCATGATGGGCAATGCCAATCCCGGCCTGATTTACGCCATGACGAACGCGCTCACCGGCGTCTACGCGCAGGGGAAGACGCGCCAGGAAATCTGGGATGGCATGTATCAGCGCCGCACGTTCGCCGTGTCCGGGAACACGCGAATCGTCATGGATTTTCGCGTGAACGGCGAGCCCATGGGCGGCGAATTGCCGTCCGGCCACTCACAGGCGGCGGAAGTGGAAGCGCGCATTTCGGGCACGGCGCCCATCACGAGCGTCGAATTGCTCAAGAACTCCCGGGTGATTCACGCGGTGGCACCGGCGCGGCAGGCGGGCAGCCGCCTCCTGCGCGTCGTCTGGGGCGACAACATCTACCAGCGCCGCGCCGCGCAGGGGCTGCGTAGCGGCGAGGTCCATCCTTCCGGCGGGCGGCTGCGCCTGGTTCAACCCATCCACCTCGATCAGGGGTTCGAATCGCTGCAGCAGCGCGGGGACGGCATCTCCTGGAGCACCGCCGCGGTCTCCAATGACCGCGATGGCTTCCTCGCCGACATCTCGGAAACCTCGGGCGACGCGCTCGTCTTCCGCTTCGCCGATGCCGACACCGTCGGCAACATCGAAGTGCGCATTCCGCTCGATCAACTGCGCCGCACCGGCCACTTCGCCTGGTCCACGCCGGCGAACTGGAAACACCCCTACATGGATCGTATGCGGGTTGCGCCCGCTTTTTTCCTGGAGTGCGAGCTGGTGAGCCCCGCCGCGCCGATGGATGTGAATTTCACTTATAAGGATCTTGGGCCGCTGAAGCCCGGTGACTACTACTACATTCGCATGGAGCAGTTGGATACGAACAAGGGCTGGTCGAGCCCGGTCTGGGTGAACTAGCCCGCCGTGCTGCACGTCAGACTGGCCGGGCTAGAATCTAATAGCCTTTTTGCTTGTCGACGACGTTGATCAACGGCTCGCCGCGAGAAAAACGGCCGATGTTTTCCTTGATGACTCCCAGCCGCCGGCTGTTGGAGCCCGGTGACTGGGAAGCGATGTGCGGAGTAATGATGACGTTCTCGAATTTCCAGAGCGGATGGCCCTTGGGCAGCGGCTCCGGATTGGTCACATCCAGACCCGCGCCGGCCAGCTTCCCGCTTTCGAGCGCCTTCACCAGCGCCGGCGTGTCATAGAGCCGGCCGCGGGACACGGCGATGAAGTAGCTTCCCTTTTTCATCAAGTCGAGCTGCCGCTGGCCCATCATGCCCTCGCTCTGAGGCGTCAGCGGGGCGGCCACGAACACGACATCGGCCATCGGCAGAACACTGTCCAACTGGTCCGGATAAACCATCCGGCTCACCGTGAGGCCCGGCGCGATGTCTTTCGGATCAACCCCGATCACTTTCATGCCGAACGCCTGGGCGCGTTGCGCGATCTGTGATCCGATGCCTCCGACGCCGATCACGACCGCCGTCATGTCCTGGAGCTCGGTCAGCCCCCGCTCGTCGCGGCTCCATTCCTCTTTTGCGCGTGCGGCGATGTAGCGGTTCAACCCTCGCGTCAGCGCCAGAAGCATCCCCAGGGCGTGGTCCGCAATCGTCGGGCCCTGCACGATCTTGCAGT
>JBKKAI010000254.1:0-5136 GCA_046714815.1 Terriglobia bacterium
TGCTCATACCATAGGCGGCGCTCTTTGTCCGAAAGGGCCGAACCCAGGGAGGGACCCATGAAACGCGCGATAGTGTTGTCATTCGATGAGTGGGCTGGAACACAGGAGTTAGAAGGCCGTCAGCTACGATCCCGGATATTCATCGTCGCGCTCGCGGCGCTTCTCGTTTTTGGCATCATCCTGATGGCGGGGCAGGCGGGTGGTTCGAGCCGCGCTTCGGCGCACTCAACTGTTTCGACACAGGCCGCGGCGGCGAGAATGCCGGTGGACGCGGCGGTCAAGCGCGAACGCGCCGTGCCGCCCAGTGCCATCCTCCAGCAGCATCCGGAGTTGGTTCCGCGCCTCGAAAGGCTGCTGCCGCCGGGCACAAACCTGGATCAGGCGGCCGCCGGTTTCAAAGACGAACGCGAGTTTCTTGCCGCCGTTCACGCCGCCAGCAATCTCAACCTGTCGCTGGAAAGTCTGAAAACAGCGCTGCACGGGCCGCCGGCCAAGCCGCTGGCCAAGGCCATCCAGCAATTGAACCCCGCCGTGTCTGCTCCGGGAGAGGTCAAGCGGGCCGAGGCGCAGGTGAAAGCGGACCTGGGGCCGCCGGCCAAGGCTAAGCTCGCGGCAACACGAAAGTAGGGAAACGAAAGGCTGGCACAGCCCGCCCAACTGTCGTAAAATTGCCTTCGATACCCTGCGTTCCGCAGTTGGAGGCGGTACACCTCATGCCAGAAGACGATCTCTCCCGGCGCGACTTCGCCAAGAGTGTGGCGGCGTTTGCCGCCGCGGTGGGCATGGCGAACATTGAGGTCCCCGACCTGCTGGCAAACGCCAAGGCCAACGGCGGCGGAGGGCCGGTGCCGTGGGCGATGATCGGGCCGGGTAGTCGCGGGGCGGAGCTGCTGCGGCATCTCAGCAAGACCAACGTGGGCCGCTGCGCCGCGCTCTGCGACGTCTATCCGGTGAACCTCAAGAAGGCCGCCGAGATCACGGGCGGCAACCCGGCCGCTTATGACGACTACCGGAAGGTGCTGGAGCGCAAAGATATCCCCGCCGTGCTGATCGCCACCCCGCTGCACCTGCACGCGCAGATGGTGCTCGATTCGCTCAGCGCCGGCAAGCATGTCTTCATCGAGAAGACCATGGTCTTCAAAGAGGAAGAGGTCAAGCAGGTGAAGGATGCCGCGGCCGCCCATTCCCGCCAGGTGCTGCAGGTGGGCCTGCAGCGCCGCTACAGCCTGATTTACCGCATGGCCATGGAGATGATCCGCAAGAAAGCGCTGGGCCAGGTGACCCATGTGCGCGCCCAGTGGCACCGCAACGGCAACTGGCGCCGCACGGTGCGCGACCCGAAGATGGAGCGCCAGATCAACTGGCGCATGTACAACGAATACTCCGGCGGGCTGATGGCAGAGCTGGGCTCCCACCAGACCGACATAGCCAACTGGGCCATCGGCGCCGAGCCGCGCTCTGTGATCGGCTTCGGCGGAGTTGACTACTGGAAGGACGGCCGCGAGACCTTCGACAACGTGCAGTGCCTGTTCGAGTACGGCGGCGGGCAGAAGCTGATTTACAGTTCGATCACCACCAATGCGCACTACGGCCCCACCGAGCAGATCATGGGCGACGCCGGTACGATAGAGCTGGGCCTGGACGGCCCCAGCGGCAACGGAATGTTCTGGCGCGAGCCGGCGGCAGCCAAGAAGAAAACCACGGCGGCCTCGAAGGAACAGTGGTGGGCCGGCGCTACCGTCAGCGCCGAAGCCGCGCAGAAGGGAATTCCTGTCTTCCCCGACGAGATTACCGCGCAGCAGTCGTTCGTCGAACGGGAAATGGGTTTCGCCAAGCGCTGGCTGGCCAAGAAGGGCTGGTACGAAGTGGTGGAGCCACGCGACCCGGTCTTCGTCGAGCTGGAGCACTTCCTGCTGTGCGTCCGCGATGGGTTGAAGCCGGAGGCCGACGTCAACGTCGGCGCGGCCGACGCCGAGATGGTCATCTACTCCAACCGCGCGATGGAAGAGAACCGGCGCGTCTTCTGGCCCGGCCAGGAGGCCAAATCCGAGCCGGCCAAGGCCCCGGCCCCGCCGCCCGCCAAAGCTCGCGCCAGAAAAGCGTGAGGCGCCGGCCGGCTCAGACCACGGGCCTGTTCCTTCTGCTCTTTTGCGCCTTCCCCCTTTCCTCCACTACCCGCTACGAACAGACGCGCGCGGCGATGGGCTCGCAGTTCACCATCGTCGCCTATGGCGAGGAGTCGCAGATCGAAACCGCGGTTTCGGCCGCGTTTGAGGAGATATTCCGCCTGGACCGCCAGTGGAGCAACTACCAGCCGGACAGCGACCTCTCCGATTTGAACCGCCGGGCCGCGAAAGAGCCGGTAAAGGTGGACCGCGAGCTGTTCCGCATGCTCGAGACGGCGTTCCAGTACAGCCTCGAATCGGACGGCGCTTTCGATATCACCGTCGGCCCGCTGCTGAAGACCTGGGGCTTTTTTCGCGGCACGGGACGGCTGCCGCAGCCGCGGCAGGTCCGCGCCGCTCGCGGGCGCGTCGGCTGGCGCAAGGTGCTGCTGGATGCGGAGCGGGGAACGGTGACTTTCGCCCAGCCGGGCATCGAGCTGGACCTCGGCGCCATCGGGAAGGGCTACGCGGTGGACCGCGCCGCCCAGGTGCTGCGCGAGGCGGGCATCACGGCGGCGCTCATTCTTTCCGGATCAAGCAGCGTGGTGGCGATCGGCGCGCCCCCGGGCCAGGAAGGCTGGACCATGGACGTTCGCGATCCGAAAGACGCGAAGAAAAGCGTCGCGCGGATCTTGCTGAAAGACCGCGCCATGTCCACCTCCGGCAGCTACGAAAAGTTTTTCATCGCGGGCGGCAAGACCTACAGTCACATCTTCGACCCGCGCACCGGCTATCCCGTCCAGGGTGTCCTGAGCACAACGGTCGTGGGCGACACAGGTACGCAGACCGACGCGCTTTCCACCACTTTCTTCGTGATGGGCAGCGAGGCCACCGAGGTCTACCTGAAGCGGCATCCCAGCCTGCGCGTGTTCTTCTGCTCGGACAAGGGATGCCGATGGATGGAAAGCAGTTAAAAGTTATGAGTTATGAGTTAAGAGTTAAGAATGAAGGTGCTTTTTTTCAACATCAGAAGATCACCTTCAGGGCGAACTGGAGGTTGCGGGGGCGGCCGGCGGACTGGATTCTTCCGAAGTTGGCGTTGCCCACCTGGCTGACCGGCGCGCCGAACTGCGGGGTGTTGAACAGGTTGAACGCCTCGAAGCGATACTGAAGGCCCACGCGCTCGGTGATGCGGAAAGCCTTGAAGGCCGCGAAGTCGAAGCTCACGCGGCCAGGCTGCTCCAGGATGTTGCGTCCGGCATTGCCGTAGGTAAACGAGTCGTTGCGGGCAAAGGCGGCGGTGTTGAAGAAGCGGTCGAGCGTGCGCTCGGAGCGGTCCAGGTGCGGGTCGCCGATCACATTCGGACGGTTGGGGTCGCCCGTGTTGGCCGGGTCGCCCTGCACGGTCACTCCCATCGGCAGGCCGGAGGCGAGGGCCGTGATTCCACCGACCGCCCAGCCGCCGAACACCGCTTGCGGCACGCCCTTCCCCTGGGTAAACCAGCGGCGGCCCTGCCCGAACGGCAGGTCCCACTGGTAGCTCATGATCAGGCGATGCTTCTGGTGCTGATCGTCGAGCGACTTTTCGAGGCGCCGGTCGAGCGGGTTTTGAAACCCTTGCGAGGTGCCGGGCGGCGTGCCGGCGGCGGAGAAGCCCGAGGTGTCGCCGATGGTGCGCGAGAAGGTATAGGCCGCCAGCCAGCTCAGGCCGCCGGAGAAGCGCTTCTCGAACCGGGTCTGCAGGGAGTGGAACTGGGAATTGCCGAAGTTGTCGTGCCGGTCCACGATGGTGAGCGGCCGGATCGTAAGGTTCGTGCCCGGGTAAACCACCGACTGAAAGCGGCGCCGGTTGTTGATGTTGCCTTCACCCGGCAGCGCGTAGTTTGCGTTCCAGCGCACGGGCAGATGCGTGGTCTTGGAGGCGTAGTACCCCAGCTCGAGCACCATGTCGGCTGACAACTGGTGCTGGACGTTGAGGTTCCACTGCTGGGCGGCCGGCCACTTCGGATTGGTCTGAAAGGACGTCAGGCGCAGGTTCGCGACGTTGCGGGGATCGAGCGTGCCGGCGGGCACGCCGTCGCGCAGCACGAACGCCGGCCGGAGGCTGTCGGTCGTGATGCGGACGGAGATGGTCTGCGGCGGATTGCCCAGCAGGAAGCGCCCGCCGCCGGTGCCTTCGTAGTTGCCGACGAAGAGGCCGTATGCGCCGCGCAGTACGGTCTTCGGCCTGAGGGTGTAGGCGAAGCCGAACCGCGGGGCGAGGTTAAGCTTGTCGTCGCGGATCAGGGCGCGCGCGGCGCGGCTGCCGGACTGCGCGAGGACGATGGGCGGGCCCGCCGTGCCGCGATCAATGTCGTAGTTGGAGAGCATGTCGCGCGTCTCCACCCAGTTGCCGTTGTACTCGTAGCGCAGTCCGATGCTCAGGTTCAGCTTCGGCGTGGCGCGCCATTCGTCCTGCGCGTAGAAGTGGTAAAACGGCGCGCGCAGGTTGGAATAGACGTGCTGGGCCACGTCGGTCTGAAACGGGATGCCCAGCAGAAAGTCGGCGAACGACTGGCCGCCCGCGTTGTTGACGGGGTTGCGGGTGAAGTTGCCGTTGAACAGGAACACGCCGAGTCCTTCCTTGGGATTGGTGATGAAGGCCTGAAGCCGGCTCAGGTTGGCGCCGAATTTCACGGTGTGGTTCGAGCGGACCCAGTTGAGATCACTGACGAACTGGCGCGTTTGCGAGTCGTTGAGGTTCGGAAGATTGGCGCCGATGCCGAGGCTGGCGACCCCCTGGATATTGAAGGCGGGCGCGCCGGGAGTGGTGCGGTCCACGCCGCGCAGGTCGAGTTGCGCGTTGGCGTTGCCGGGGACCGGCGGCTCCTGGTCGGTGAACAGGCGGTTCCAGCCGAGCCGCGTGGTGGCCACGAAAGTCGGGCTGAAGGTGTGGCTCCAGACCAGCACCATGTGGCGGCCGTTGTTGGAGAAATCGGAGTCCGCTCCGCCAAAGGCGGGCGCGGGAAGGTTGGTGGACGCGGGGCGGAAG
>JBKKAI010000255.1:0-7793 GCA_046714815.1 Terriglobia bacterium
GCACAGGCAGGAATGCCTGTGCCACGGGGTTCAGAAGATCAGCTTCAGACCGAGCTGCAGGTTCCTCGGCCGCCCGGCGCCGCCAATCGTCCCGAAATCCGGGTTGCCCACCTGCCCGTTCGGCACACCGAACGGCGGCGTGTTCATTACGTTGAACGCCTCGGCGCGCAATTGCACCCGCATCCCCTCGCGAATGCCAAACGACTTGTAGACCGCGAAGTCGAAGTTCACCTCGCCCGGTCCTTCCACCAGGTTGCGCCCCGCATTGCCGAACGTCAGCGGGGCATTGCGCACAAACGACGCGGTGTTGAACCAGCGGTCGAGACTGCGTTCGCTCGCGCCCAGCCGCCAGTCGCTCACGACGTCCGGGCGGTCGGGCCCGCCGGTGTTTGAAGGATTACCCTGCACACTGAGGTTCAGCAATCGCCCGCTGGTGAGCGATGTAATTCCGCCGACGGCCCATCCGCCGAGCAAGCCATCCAGCAACTTGTGAGCGTTCGCCATGTAGCTCTTGCCCCGGCCGAAGGGCAGGTCGTAGTTATAGCTCACCACGAAGCGGTGTGGCCGGTGCTCGTCGGCCAGCGAGCGCTCCGCGCGCACATCCCGCGGATTCTGCGGATTCACGTTCGAAACGCCGCCGGCCACCGCCGTGCCGCGCGCGTCGCTGATGGCCTTCGACCACATGTAGGAACCGAGCATACTCAGCCCGGCCGACAGCCTCTTCTCCACGCGCATTTGCAGCGAATGGAAGTTGGAGTTCGCCGTCGCCTCGTGCCGGAACGTGTTCGCCAGCGGGCCCACGTTGACGTTGTCGCCCGGCACCAGCACGGTCTGATACCGCCGCCGCGCGTTCACGTTCCCCGCTCCCGGCAACGCCCAGTTGCCCTCCGTGCGCCGCATCAGCTTGTTCGCTTTGTTGGCGTAATAGCCGATCTCGAACACCGCCTGGCCCGGCAGTTCGCGCTGGATATTGAAGTTCCACTGCTGCGCGTATGCGTTGCGCAAGTCGCGCTGATAGGAGGACGTGCCGATGTTCCGCGCGTTCCGCGGCGTCACCGTGCCCGCGGGAATTCCGTCGCGTAACCGCAGCGTGGCCGCCAGACGGTCCGTGTCAATCTGTGCCCGGTATTGAAAGGGGGGATTCGTCTGCAGATACTCCGCCCCGCCCATGCCCTCATACTGGGAGTAGTAGATGCCATACCCTCCGCGCAGCACCGTCCGCGTGGAAAGACTATAGGCAAAGCCAAACCTCGGCGCCACGTCGTTCCGGTCCGGCTGGATCGTCGCCCGGTCCGCCCGCGATCCATCCTTCGCCGACACCAGTTGCGCCGCCGCCGGATTCGTGTCGAGGTCGAAGTTCGCCCACAGGTTCCGGGTCTCCACCCACGGCAGGCGCAGGTCCCACCGGATGCCCAGATTCAGCGTCAGCCGTGGCCTCACCCTCCACTCATCCTGAACATAGAACCCGTACCACGGTGCGCGTTGGTTCATATAGGAGGGCGTTGACACCTGCGCTTGAAATGGGAACCCGAGCAGCAAGTCCGCAATCGCATTCCCTTCCCGCAGGGTCTGCGTGTTCCGCGAGTAGCCGCCGTCAAAGCTGAAGACGCCCAGCGCCTGGTTCGGATTCGACAGGTGGCTCTGCAGCCAGCTCAGGTTGAGGCCGGCCTTGAGACTGTGTTTGCCTCGCAGCCATGTCAGATCGCCGATCACCTGGCGGTTTTGCGAGTCGGCGGAATTCGGCAACGTCGAACCAAGCCCCAGGCTGGTGTAGCCCGTCGTCGCAATGCTCGCCATCCCCGGCGTCGTATTGTCCACTCCGCGAATGCCGTACTCGGCATTCAGCGAGCGGGTGACATCGGAGGGCGGCTGGATCCGCGTCAGCAAAGCATTCCAGGAAATCTTCGACGACAGGATCAGGGCCGGCGAGATAATCCGGTTGTAACCGAGCATGACGTTGTACCCGGTGGTCGTAGTGTCGCGCGCGTTTGCGCCGCCATACGCCGGAGCGGGAAGGTCCGCCGAACTGGGCTCGAAGTCCCTCTGGTAGCTGTAGCGGCCATACATGTGGTTGAAGCTGTTGAAGGTGTGGTCCAACTTGATGTCCCACCGGTCGCGGTTGGTCTGGTCGGCGGGATTGTAGAGGAAGTTGCGGGTCAGGCCCGGCTTGTTTGGCGCCGGATACAGCGAGGCCAACCTCGCACCCACCGGATCCAAACGAGCCGGCGGGATCACGTTCCCGGCGAACACTTCCCGAGTACGGGCGCCGGCGTTGTAGGTGGCCGGGTCGTAAATCCGCGCCGCCGGCAACAGCTCCGAAAAATCGCCGCGCACCATCTGCTGCGTGGGAATCGTATTGTTCACGGTCCGGGACTCGCGGATCTTCAGCCATTCGTAGTCCCCGAAGAAGAACGTTTTGTTCTTGACCACGGGTCCGCCCACCGAAAACCCGTATTGGTTTCGTTTGAACGGCGGCCGGGGCTCGCCGGGAAGATCGAAAAAGTTCTTGGCGTCCAGCTTCTCGTTACGCAAAAACTCGTAGACCGTTCCATGCAGCTTGTTCGTGCCCGATTTGAGGCTCACGCTGATCACCGCCCCGGTGGCCCGGCTGTACTCCGCCGAAAACGCGCTGGTCAGCACCTTGAACTCCTGAATCGCGTCTACATTCGGCTTCACCGCTTCGCCCTGCCGGCCCTGGGCCGCAATCTGCGCGTTGTTGTTGTCCACGCCGTCCAACAGGTAGTTGTTCTGCGATGCGCGCATCCCGCTGCCGGAGAATCCTTCCGTACGCGCCCCGGGGGCCGCCGGGTTGACTCCCGCGGACAGCAGCGCCAGTTGGATGTAATCCCGCCCGTTGAGCGGCAGGTCCACGATCTTCTTGTTGTCAATCACCTGGCCTTGGGTGGCCTCGGTCACCGTCAGCAAAGGCGCAGTCGCCGTGATCTCGATCTCCTGCGAAACGGCGCCGACTTCGAGCGCGAAGTCCACAAGCACCGTCTGCTGGATTTGCAACACGATGCCGTCGCGCACCGCTTTCTTGAAGCCTTCCCGGGACACCGTCACGCGGTACGTCCCGGTGCGCAAGGGCGCCGATTCATAGCTCCCATCGGCGCGCGCGGCTGTCTCAAACGTCAGATTCGTTTGCGTGTTTGTGAGTGTGACCTTGGCGCCCGGCACCACCCCGCCGGTCTGGTCTTTGACGTTGCCGATGATGCGGGCCGTTTCCACCTGCCCGTGAATGAATCCCGCGCACAACAACAGGATGGCAAGCGAAGGGACTACGAGTGATCGTTTCATAGATCAACCCCTTGGCCTGCGACACTATCACATGCCACATGTCTGAAGTACAATGCATCGCATGCGGTTCCCGAATCGTGTCTCACTCTTCATCTTCTCGTTCTCGCTCCTGACAGCGCCGAAGGTGGCAGCGCAGGACCTGACCGGCGCGCTGTCCGGAACGGTGCGCGACTCGACCGGCGCGGTGGTTCCCAACGTCGAGGTGACGGTGCTGAACGCCGCCACCGGCGTGGTGGCCTGGCGCGGCAGGACCGATGCCGTGGGCCAGTACCTGGCGCCGGCGCTGGGGGCCGGCCGCTACCACCTCGTTTGCGAGGCGCCGGGATTCAAGAAGGCGGAGATCCGTGACGTGCCGCTGCAGGTGGACCAGCGCGCCCGTGTGGACGCGGTGGTGCACCCGGGCGACGTGGTTGAAACGGTCACGGTGTCGGGCGAGGCGCTCGGGCAGCTCGAATCGGAGACGTCTTCGCTCGGCGCGACCATCAACACCTCGCAGGTGCGCGACCTGCCGCTGCCCAGCCGTAACATCCTCAACCTGCTGACGCTGGTCGGCGGAGTGTCGAGCGGCGGCGCGGCCACCGGCATCAACGCCAGCCAGCTCTCGATCAACGGCAGCCGCACTCTCAACAGCGAATTCACTGTGGACGGCGTCTCTGTCGTTTCCGGCTCCACCGGCGGCGTGCAGCGGCTCCCCTCCACCGAGACTATCCGCGAGTTCAAGGTGCTCACCTCGGGATACTCGGCCGAATACGGGCGCACCTCGGGCGGCTTCGTCAACGTGATCGTGGATTCCGGCACGCGGCAATACCACGGCGGCGTCTACGAGTATTTCCGCAATGAGAAGCTGAACGCCAACAACTTCTTCAACAACCTGCGGGGGACGCCGCGGCCGCGCGACCGTTACAACCAGTTCGGAGCCAAGCTGGGCGGGCCGGTGCGGCTGCCGTGGCTGTACGACGGCAGCGAGCGCACGTTTTTCTTCTTCAACTACGAGGGGCAGCGGCGCAAGCGCCCGTCCACGCAGATATCCAGCATTCCCGACGAGGCGTTCCGCGGCGGCGATTTCTCTCGCTCGCCCGTTCCGGTGATGGACCCGCTGACCGGCCGCTCATTCGACGGCAACCGCATCCCGCGCGAGCGGCAGGACCGCGCGGCGGCGCGGATCATGGGCCTGCTGCCGGCGCCCAATTCGCCAGGCTCACTGGACGCGGCCAGCAACCGGCGCATCAATAACTACGTGCTGACGCGCTCCACCGCCCCGTCGGACAATGAACACACGACGCGCGTGGACCACGCCTTCGGCGACCGTGCGCGGATTTTCGGCCGGTTGTCGCACTTTCGTGTCTTCGGGCCGCGCGACATCATCCTGCCGGGCCCGCTCGACCCCGCCGTCGGCGACAGCGCCACCACCACCTACCAGTCCTCAATCGGCTACACGCACACCTGGACACCGAGGCTGATCAGCGAGATGACGCTGGGCTATCAGCGGAACAACCCGGCCATTGATCCGCCCACGCTGGGCATGGACGCCCGCAGCGAGTTCGGCATTGACCGCGTGACCGGCAACGCCGCGCCGCGCTTCAATATCTCCGGCTTCCGCGAGCTGGGCATCAACGAAAACACCTACCGGCGGCAGATTGACAACAACTACCAGGCGACCGGCGGGCTCACCTGGGTGAGGGGCGCGCACACCGCGAAGTTCGGTTTCTCGCTGCGCAAGAACCAGTTCAATGTGTTCAACCCCGGCGGCAATTTCACCGGGATCTACAACTTTAACGGCGAGGTTACCTCGCCGACGCGGACCGCCGGAAACCCGGTGAACGCGCTGGCCGACTTCCTGCTCGGGCAGATCCAGACGGCGGTCTACAGCCTGCCGCAGCCGATTACCGGCCGCCGCAACACCAACCTCGGCCTCTTCGCGCAGGACGACTGGAGGCTCAGCCGGCGCCTCACGCTGAACCTGGGCCTGCGCTACGAGTACGAGTCGCCGATGACCATCGCTAACGACATGTACTCGCGGATCAGCCCGGTGACCGGGCGCCTGCTGGTGGCGCGCAAGAACGCTTCCCGCTCGCTCGATGTTCAGGCCGACAAGCTGAACTTCGCGCCGCGCGCCGGGCTGGCCTGGAGCCTGGACGACCGCACCGTGGTGCGCTCGGCCTTCGGCGTCTTCTACAGCCAGATCTTCTCGAACCTGGGCGGCATCGTGCTTTACCCCGGCTTCACCGTCACGCAGAACTTCACCGACCAGGGCGTGGGCGTGCCGCAGCCGTTCACGCTGCGCGAGGGCGTCCCGCTGATCGCCGTGCAGAACTTCGACGACCCGTTCTTTGTCGAGCGGCAGGCGAGCCCGTCGAGCCCCCTGTCGTCGAGCGCGCAATTCGCGGAAATCAGCCCGCTGCCGTACTCGATGCAGTGGAGCCTGGGCGTGCAGCGCGACCTGGGCGGCGGCATCATCGCCGATGCCAGCTACGTAGGCACGCGCGGCCTGCACCTGCCGCTGAGCCTGCCGTTCAACCAGGTGCCGTTCGAGCGCGCCGAGGAGATCCAGCGCCTCGGCTCGGCGGTCGAGACGCAGCGCGCGCGACCCTTCCCCAATGTGGGCGGGTTCGGAGCGTTCGTCCACGCCGGAACGTCCAGCTACCACGCGCTCCAGTTGAAGGCGGTGCGCCAGTTCTCGAAGCGGTTCTCGTTTCTTTCCACCTACACCTGGTCAAAATCGTTGGATGACGGCAGCGGCATCTTCAGCTTCTCGCAGCCGAACGGGCTCGACACCGGGCAGTTCCTCGGCCTGTTCCGCAACCTCGACCGCGGGCTGAGCTCGTTCGACAGGCCGCACACCTTCGCGCTCGCCGTCCAGTACACCACGCGTGGGCACTGGCTGTGGCGGGGCATCCAGTTCAACCCGATTTTCATCGCGCGCTCCGGCCTGCCCGATACCATCACGCAGAACAACCTGCACCCGGCCGCCTCGCAGCAGCGGCCCAGCGTGGTGGGAACCAACGGCGGCGGTTATGCGCTGCGGCTGACATCGGAGGGCACCGCGATTCGTTCGCTGCTATCCCCGACCGACCCGAACTTCCCGTTTTTGCCCACGGGCCCGCTCTTTACCGGTACCGGCGCGGCGCGACGGCTGGTGCTGCCCGTTTCCATCGGCAACCTCGGCCGCAACACTACCCGCGAACCAAGAGAGGTGAACCTGGACATTTCGGTGGCCCGCCGCTTCGCGCTCACGGAAAGGCTCGGCCTGCAGATCCGCGCCGAAGCCTTCAACCTGATGAACCACACTAATTTCACCGGGCCGAACACCGGGCTCAGCGTGATCGCCGACCCGGCCGGCCGGCCCGTCTTCAACTCGCCCGGCTTCGGCCTGATCACCGGGGCCAAGTCGGCGCGCTTCATGCAGCTCGTCGCCCGCCTGGAGTTCTGATCCAACAAGATCGGAGACGCGATATGAAGCAGATTATCAGCGCGGCCGATGCGCCGGCGGCCGTGGGGCCGTATTCGCAGGCGGTCTGCGCCAACGGCTTTATTTTTGTGAGCGGGCAGATTCCGCTCGATGCCGCTGGGAAGCTGGTCGAAGGCGACATCGCCGTCCAGACCGAGCAGGTGCTGAAGAATCTCTCGGCCGTGCTGGCCGCGGCCGGATCGGCGCCGGGCAACGTGGTGAAGACCACCGTCTACCTGAAAGACATGAACGATTTCGCGCGCATGAATGAAGTTTACGCGCGCTACTTCACCGCCGAGCAGCCGGCCCGCGCCACGGTGGAAGTGTCGCGCCTGCCCAGGGACGTCAGGGTTGAGATTGACCTGGTGGCGCTGGTGGCGTGAGTATTCCCTGAATACGGTCCCAGGTCTGGATGCGGAACGAGATGTCGCCGTCCGCATGCGGCTGGTCGGCGACCAGGCGCCACTCGCTCTCGTCGAACTCGGGGAAGCAGGTGTCGCCGGCGAACTCCTTCTCGATGCGCGTCAGATAAATCCGGCCGGACAGGGGGAGCGTCTGCCGGTAAATCTGCTCGCCGCCGGCGATGAAGATTTCCGGATCGCCGGCCGCCAACCGCAGCGCTTCGGGAATGGAGCGCGCCACCAGCACGCCCTCGGGCGCGAAGTCCGGGCGGCGCGTGATCACGACCGTTGTCCGGCCGGGCAGCGGGCGGCCGATGGAGTCGAATGTCTTGCGGCCCATGACCAGGTGGTGGCCCATGGTCAGCGTCTTGAAGTGCTTCAGGTCTTCGCGCAGCGTTCGCCAGGGCAGTGCGTTATCACGGCCGATCACGCGATTCGAGGCCATCGCCGCGATGAGAGAAACGCCGCTCATACCGCAATCGGGGCTTTGATGGCGGGGTGCGGCGAGTAACCGGACAGCGCCAAATCGGCGTAGCCTAAATCTAATAGGTATTTCACTGTGGGGTTGCGCGTCATCCGGGGCCGGGGCCGGGGGGCGCGCTCGAGCTGCAGCCTCGCCTGCTCCAGGTGGTTCAGATACAGGTGGG
>JBKKAI010000256.1:0-2530 GCA_046714815.1 Terriglobia bacterium
GCTCAGCGGCGCCTCGCTCCCGGCGCCTTCGTGGCGGGCGCCTTCGGGGCGGACCATGGCAGCCGCGCCGGTCATCTGCAGGAAGCGCCTTCGCGCCATTTTTCGCATGGCCAGCCCCCGGGCGGATAGTACCCTAAAAACCCCGCACAGACTGGAAAGTCTGTGCCACCACCGGCAGGATCAGGCGCGACGGCGTTGCCGGCGAGTGGTGCACGGTCTGGATGACCGCCTCGGTGTGGGTTTCGGTGGCGATATTCCCGCCGGTGTTGGGATTGCGGTCGAAGCGCGGGAAATTGCTGCTGGAAACCTCCAGCCGCAGCCGGTGTCCTTTCAGGAAAACCATGCTCGTGGGCCACAATTCGATTTGGATTTCCGTGACCGGACGGGGGCCAACGGGCTGGTTGGTCTCGCGGTAGCGCCGGCGCAGAATGCCGTCGCAGACGTTGTAGGCGGCGCCGTCCGGATGCACGTCCACCAGTTTGGCGGTGAAGTCGGTGTGTGGCGCTTCGGTGGTCACCCAAAGCACGGCGCTCACCGGCCCGGTCACTTCCAGGTTGCGATCAAGCGGCGGCGAGGTGTAAACCAGCACGTCGTTTCTGGCTTCGATGGCGTTCTGTCGGGCGATGCCGGCGGGCGCGCCGATCCCGCCGATCATGGGGCCGCCCTCGCTTGGAACCGGCCGGCGCGGATTGTAATCGTATTGGTCCTGCGACTGGGGCGTGATGGGCGGTTCGAGCGACAGGCGGCCGTCACCCGCCGCCGTGTTGGCCCGGCCGCCGCTGTGCAGGTAATAGGCCGTCGGGTTGGCGCGGCGCAGCGGCCATTCCTGCTCGTCCCGCCACTGGTGAATGCCCATCACGTAAATCCGCACCGGCGCGCTGAGGGCGGAGACCGGGCGCCGGAGCAGGTGTTGGTCAAACCAGGCGACACTGGGTCCCAGGCTTTCCAGCCGGTAATTGCGAGGAATGAGGCCGTGAGGAAAGACCACAGTTTCGGCATGGCCCCACGGCCCGATCACCAGGCGGCTGGCGGCGGCCACTTCCGGCCGCGCATCGCGGCGGATGCGGATGAAATCATCGAGCTGGGTGGGCAGGAACGGGTCATACCAGCCTGCCATAAGCAGCGCGGGCGCGCGCATCGTGGCCGCGCGATTCTCGCCGTCAATTTCCGCCCAGAACGAATCCCGTTCGGGATGCGAGACCCACTCATTGAAAAACGGGATGTCGGCGCCGCCTGGACCGTTACGCTCCGGGTGGCCGCCGGCGCGGTTGTCGGCCGCGACCAGCGGGAAGCCATTGAAGCCGCGGCTCAGCGCGGGCGCCGAGGGCGTGACGTCTCCCGGGCCGTGGCTGCGCAGCGCCCAGTGCAGCGCGCTGGCCAGCGAAAACGCCCCGCCCGGATAGAACATGCCGTAGAGACTGGTGCTGGCAAGCTGGATGTCGAGCGCCGCCGGTCCGGGATTTTCCTGGTCGGCGATCACCCACTGCGTGTAGCCGAAATACGAGCCGCCCCACATCCCGAGGCGGCCATCGAACCACGGTTGGCGGGCGACCCAGGCGAGCGTGTCGAGGCCGTCCTGCCGCTCTCCGCGCAACGGGTAATGAACACCGCCCGACTGGTAGCGCCCGCGCGTTCCCTGGATCACCACGGTGTAGCCGCGCTCGGCCCAGAAGCGGCCAACGAGCGTGGCGAACAGCGTGTTGCTGAGCGTCTTCGAATAGGGAATCCGCACCAGGATCGCCGGGGTGCGCGCGGCCCGCTGCGGGTGGTAGATATCGGCCACCAGCGGCGTGCCGTCGGCGGTGGTCAGGACGGCGCCGCGCTCGATACGCACGGCGAACTGCGGGCCGCGCACTCCCATCCGGCGAGCGAAGGCGGAAGGCGCGAGCTGCCAGGCGAGAAACAGCGCGATGGCCGCGGCGATCACCGTTACGAGCAGCGCCGACACACTCAGACGGCCCAGACGAAACCGCCGTTTTTCCTGGGCGTCGCGGGACCGCCGCCGATGATAGCGGGCGGTCACCAGCAGGAACGCCGCCAGCACCCAGTGGAAAAAGATGGGGATGGAGCCGCCCGTCCAGCGCTCGGGCGGGTACAGCGCCATCCGGATGGCGTAGCGGGCGGCCATCACCAGCAGGTACGGCACGCCGATCCACAACAGCGCCGCGCCCAATGACGGCCGCTCCTTCGCAAAAAAACCGCGGCCGCGCGTGATGTCGAGCGCGATCCTAGCGAACAGCGCAATAATGAGAAACTGGCTGGGCAGCAGCCAGCGATAGGGCATCAGCCCTGAGTACCATTCCTCCATCGGGGGCAGAAACCGCACGCCGGCAAAGGCCACCAGCATCTGCCCCGCCACCCGCAGGCAGAACAGCCCGAATAGCAGCCACAAAAGGAATGGGTAGCGACGGTTCATGTAGCACAGGCATTCTTGCCTGTGCCGCGGTTTTGTCAAGACGCAGCGTCGCCGCGACCGTGGACTCGGGTCTGGACTTTACCTGACAGCGATGGTGACGGTGTTGCTCGGGAC
>JBKKAI010000257.1:0-3077 GCA_046714815.1 Terriglobia bacterium
AAGCCACTGCACTCCAAAAGTTCGGCGCCTGTTCACCGTGCCTGTCTTGTGCCGGTTTTGGCTCGAAGATGGTCTGGAACGGCATTGCCGAGGATTCCGCGGTCGCCGTGTTCGCCGCTCGTCAAGATGCTTGTGGCGGTGAAAAACAGCGAGGTCATCGCCGTCACATAGATGGCCGGCCTGCCGAGGCAACTCGAATGGAGACGGTTCGAAGCCGTCCTTCGCAGGCTCGGATACGTTTTGCACAAGAGCAGCAGGGATCGCCGCGAACGTTTTACGCGTCGAACCGGGAACCAAGGTTGGCGACCTTTCACGAACCACACAGCCCGCAGACGCTGCCGAAGGGACGATGAAGCGGTTGGCAGGACGAGCAGGCGACGGAGCCGTCGCGAGAGAGGCGGCGGTCGAGGAACAACTGTGCCGCTCGAACCAGGGCACAGGCAGGAATGCCTGTGCTACAGGGATCGCTTCCGCTTCTCGTATCGCTTCAAGATTTCACGAGGCGCAACATCGAGCTGCCAACGCGGGCGCGACCTCTTCCAGAAGCGCCGCTCCGTGTGCATGGCGCAGGTCTGCAGATCAACGCGGCGATATCGCCCCTCCTGCGTTCGCCCCGAGGCCGCGGGTAGCATTGCACATTGTGGCCCGTGGGAGCGCCGAAAACCGGTTGAAAGTTGCAACGACGTGGACTTTGGATCCCGTTCAGCGGCGGGCGCCTTTTGCCCGGCCGCTGGAACGCGTTGTTAGACGCCGCGTCGCCTCGGACAACTCAAGCAAGGATTGGACTAACGCGAACGCGCCGGGCGCGGGCCGGCTGCGCGGGGAAGCGCGAAGGCCACATAGGTTCCGCCGGGAGGCGCTGCTGACTTGCCTCCGCCCGCGGCAATCACCACGAACTGGCGGCCCTGCACGGCATAGGTGGCCGGAGTGGCGTTGCCGGCGGCGGGCAGTGTGGTTTCCCAAAGCAGCTTGCCGTTGGCTTTGTCAAAGACGCGGAACTTGCGATCGTGGTTGGTGGCGCCGATGAACAGCAGGCCGCCCGACGTCACCACCGGCCCGCCGTAATTCTCGCTTCCGGTGTTGCGCATTCCTTTCTCGGCCAACTCCGGAAACTCGCCGAAGGGAATTCGCCACTCGATCTCGCCGCGATCGAGGTTGATGGCGTTCAGCGTACCCCACGGCGGCTCGACGGCGGGATATCCTTCGGGGTCGAGAAACTTGTTGTAACCGTCGTGGTGGTATTTCAGGTCAATCGGCGATGAAACTTCCGTGCCCTCCGCCGTCTCGTCGCCGCCGAAAACCAGGTAACGCGCGATGGCGCGGACCGCGGCAGCCGGCAGGTTCGCGAATGCCGGCATGCGGCCGCTGCCCTCGCGGGTGAGCCGCGCGATTTCCGACTCGCTGTACTTGTCGCCGGTGTTGACCAGCGACGGAAACTCGGGCGGCGTGCCGCGCAGATCGTCGCGATGGCAACTGGCGCAGTGCCGGACGTATTGTTCGCGGCCGCTCGGCCGCGGGCCCGGCCGGGGCCGCTCAATGAGCCGCAAGATCCAGGGCATCTCGATCGAGTTGACGTAGAGCAGCGCGCTGCCGGGGGCGAAGGCCGCGCCGCCCCACTCGCCGCCGCCGTCGTAGCCGGGGAAAATCATCGTGCCCTGAAGGCTCGGCGGCATAAACTGCCCGTTGTTGCGCAGCGGGCGAATCTTTTCCACCACGGCCTGGTGCGCCGCTTCGGTTCGGCGGGAGGCCATGCTTTCAGTGAATACCTGGCGAGCGAAGGCCGGCGGCTTCAGCGGGAAAGGCTGGGTTTCCGCCAGCACCTCGCCGTCCACGTCGGACTGCGGCACCTGGCGATACTCGATCGGGAACAGCGGCCGGCCGGTTTCGCGCTCGAACACGAACACGTGCCCGGACTTCGTGATCTGCGCCACGGCATCCACCAGGCGGCCGTCCCGCCGCACCCGAACGAGGTTCGGCGGCGCCGGCAGGTCGCGGTCCCAGACGTCATGCCGGACAAACTGGAAGTGCCAGACACGCTCGCCGGTCGCGGCCTTGAGGGCGATCAGAGAGTTGGCAAACAGGTTGTCTCCGATGCGGTTGGCGCCGTAGAAGTCAAACGCGGCCGAGCCGGTGGGAACGAAAACCAGGCCCCGCTTCTCGTCCAGGCTCATTCCAGCCCAACTATTCGCGCCCCCGCTGTAGGTCCACGCTTCCTTCGGCCAGGTGTCATAGCCGAATTCCCCGGGATGCGGAATGGTGTGAAACGCCCAGCGAATCTCGCCGGTGCGGACGTCGAAGGCGCGCACATCGCCGGGCGCCGAGGGCAGGCCCTCGCTCACCAGGCTGCCGAGGATCAACAGGTCCTTGTAGATCACTCCGGGGGTTGTCGTGGTGACCGCGAGGGTGCGCGGGTCGCGGCCCAGGCCGCGCCGCAGGTCCACGCGGCCGGCGTCGCCGAAACCGGAGACGGGCCGGCCGGTCCCGGCATCGAGCGCGTAAAGGAAGTGGCGCGCCACGAAAAAAATACGCCGCGAGCGGCTGTCTTGCCAGTATGTCACTCCGCGGCTGCGGGCCTTGGTGGTCACTTTGCGGCCGTCGTGCGGATCGAAGCGCCACCGCAGCTTTCCGGTTGCGGCGTCCAGGGCAATCACGGCGGCCCGCGGAGTGGTTGCGAACAAAACGCCGTTCACGACGATCGGGTTGCACTGCATCTCCGAGCCGGGGAAGGCCTCACCGGTATCGAAAGTCCAGGCCACCTGCAGCAGGTGGACGTTGCGGCGGTTGATCTGATCGAGGGTCGAGTAGCGGATACTTTCCGGGCCGCCGCCGTACACCTTCCAGTCCCGGTAGGCGCGCGGGGCGCGCGCCGTTGGCGCCTGGCCCGCGTTGCCGTTCCGAACGCCGGCGTGCCACAGCATGACGATCAGCGGTGCGGCCACCAGCAATCGAGCTGCGGTCCCGGACTTCAAACGCGCGCGCGTCGCAACCATTCGTCTATCCTAACCCCAATGCCGTTCACTTAAGCGGTCGGCGCTTCTCGGAGCCTGGGAGCGCGGGCATCTTGCCCGCCGCGGTTG
>JBKKAI010000258.1:0-2754 GCA_046714815.1 Terriglobia bacterium
GTTCAGAATCTCGTGCGAGAACGGAGAAGGCTCCGCGGTGTCTATGGCCACGGTGCGGATGCCGCCGCTTGAAATCGCGGTGATAATGCGGCGCAGGCCTTCGAGGTCCATCGCCTCGTACAGGCAGTTCGCAATAGTTTCCTTCACGAGAGGATGATCGGGGATGCGGATTTCTCCCACCAGGTTTTCCGCGCAGGCGGCCTGATCAGGAAACACCGCGGCCAGCAGGTCGTCCGAGCGCATCCGCTGGATGGGCGGCGGCACCTTTCGGCCGCCGGCGAAGCGCAGAATGGCCAGCGCCCGCGACGCATTCCAGCGCCAGCGGGCGGTGAACATGGGCGCATCCAGCAGGGCCTGCGTGAGCACGTGCTCGACGGTCTCCGCATTCAGGAAATTGAAAATGATCTCCAGCGGGAAGGCGTGCTGCTCGCTCAGCGAGATGACAATGCCGTTATCGGTGGCCGCGGCCTGCAACTCCAGGTTGAACGATCGGCAGAATCGCTTGCGCAGCGCCAGACCCCAGGCGCGGTTGATGCGCGCTCCGAAAGGCGCATGGAGCACGAGCTGCATCCCGCCGGCTTCATCGAAGAAGCGCTCGGCCACCACGACCGAGTCAGCCGGCAGCGCGCCCAGCATGGCTTTCCCCGCCCTTACGTAGGTCACCGCCTGCTCGGCGCCGCGGCGGTCGAGGCCGCACTCGGCGGTGAGAAACTCGACGGCCTGGCCGGTTGCGGCATCGTGGCACGGGCCCGGCGGGTTACCCGCCGGCTCTGGCGGGAAAGACGCGATCCTCTCCCGCAGCCGCGAGACTTCGCGCGACAATTCGAGCGTCCGGCTTGGTGCTTCGCCGCGCCAAAACGGAATGGAGGGCGGGGCGCCGTGCGCGTTCTCGACGCGCACCCGGCCCGGCTCGACACGCCGGATGCGCCACGAGGTTGTCCCCAGCAGGAAAATATCGCCCGCCAGGCTCTCGACCGCGAAGTCCTCGTCGAGCGTGCCGACGACGGCGCCTTCCGGCTCGGCCACCACCAAGTAATTCGCATTCTCGGGGATCGCGCCGCCCGAAGTGATAGCGGCCAGCCGCGCGCCGCGGCGCCCCCGGACGCGCCCATTCACGCGGTCGCGGTGCAGAAACGCGCCGCTGCGTCCGCGGGCGGTGGCGATGCCGTCGCCGAGCATGTCCATCACCGCGTCGAAGTCCGCCTGCGAGAGGTTGCGGTATGGGTAGGCGCTGCGCGCCATCGCGAGAAGGTCCTGCTCGCGCCATTCCTCGCAGGCGGCGGCTGCGACGATCTGCTGGGCCAGGACATCGAGGGCGTTCTCGGGGATCTCCAGGCGGTCCAACTCCCCACCGCGGATGGCTCGGACAATCGCGGCGCACTCGATCAACTCGTCGCGGGTGGTGGCGAACAGGCGGCCCTGCGGCCGCGCGCCGACCCAGTGCCCGGAGCGGCCGATGCGCTGCAAGGAAACCGCGATCGAGCGCGGCGAGCCGACCTGACACACCAGGTCCACCGTGCCGATATCAATCCCCAATTCGAGCGACGCGGTGGCCACCACGGCGCGTAATTCGCCGTTTTTCAGGCGCTCCTCGGCCGTCAGGCGAAGCTGCCGGGACAGGCTGCCGTGGTGCGGAAGCACCACTTGGTCAATGCCCGGAAGCACCACCTGGTCAGCGCCCGGAAGCACCGCCTGTTTGCCCAGGCGCTCCGCCAGGTGATGCGCCACCCGCTCGCAGAGACGGCGGGTGTTGACGAAGACCAGCGTGGTGCGGTGGCCGCGGATCAGTTCCGCCAGCCGGTCGTAAATCTCCGTCCACATCTCGTTGCTGGCCACCGGCCCCAGCTCGTCCCGGGGGACTTCGACAGCCAGATCCATCTCGCGGCGGTGGCCGATATCCACGATGCGCGCCGAGCCGCTGAGGAAGCGCGCCACCTCCTCGATGGGCTTCACGGTTGCGGACAGGCCGATGCGCTGCAGGCGGCCGCCGCCGTTCTGGGACGCGAGCACATCCAGCCGCGCCAGCGACAGCGCCAGGTGCGAGCCGCGCTTGTCATCGGCCACGGCATGTATCTCGTCCACGATCACGGTGCGCGCCGTCGCGAGCATCTTCCGGCTGCGTTCCGCCGTCAGCAGGATGAACAGCGATTCCGGCGTGGTCACCAGCACATGCGGCGGCTCTTTCAGCATCGCCAGGCGGTTCCAGGCCGGCGTATCGCCGGTGCGGACCGCGGTGGTAATCGGCGCAAGCTCGATCCCGCGGGCGCGCGCCAATTCGGCGATTTCCCCCAGCGGGATCTCCAGGTTCTTGCGGATGTCGTTGCTGAGCGCTTTGAGCGGCGACACGTACACGACTTCGGTGCGCTGGGGCAGCTCGCCCGTCCTGGCGCGGCGAACCAGTCCGTCCAGGCAGATGAGGAAGGCGGCCAGCGTCTTGCCCGAGCCGGTCGGCGCCGAGATGAGCACGTCCCGGCCCGAGCGGATCTCCGGCCAGCCTTGCAACTGCGGCTCGGTGGCGGCGGCAAAGCGCCGCCCGAACCATTCGGCAACCAGCGGGTCGAATCCGGATAGAGGCATAGGAGTTGTAAGAGTATTTTATTACACGTACCACCCATGCCGTTCACCTAACGGGAATTATTCACAGGCGCCGAACTTCTGGAGTGCGGTGGCTTGCCACCGCTTTGAAGCGAGTCGCGGCTTGCCGCGACCGCAGCCCAAGTGGCCGTGCAGCCCGTCCAGTTTTCACGCGCGGCA
>JBKKAI010000259.1:0-3542 GCA_046714815.1 Terriglobia bacterium
GAAAGGCCCTTCAGAACCAGAACCCGAACGCTCCCTTTCCCTCATCACCCAGCTTGCCCGGCGGCTGAGGCGAAACACTCGGGCTTGCCACTTCCATACCGGCGCCTTTTCGAGACAGGGGACGTGATCCGAGTGGCATTGCGTGCACACTACAGTGCCATCCGCCATCGCAGGTCGGTCATGAACTGGCAGCGGTTCTCGTACTCCGCAAAGTTGACGGCTTTGACCGCTTGCCGCGGTTGACAAAAGCGCACGGTTGAGGTATGATTCGGTTGTTAACTTTCCGCGCCGGGGAATGGCGCCCCAACTCGCCAAGCTCAAAAGCTCGATAAAAACAAGGAAGGGCATTTCCATGGTATCTCTCGCTTTGCGTCCAAAGCTTGGCGCTTTGCTGTTGCTGGCGGCGGTGCTGGCCTCGCCGGCGGCGGCGGACTTGAAGACCAGCACTTCGGGACTGACCTTTATTTCGGTCACCGGGCGCTCGCCCGAGCCGCAGGAGTTCGGCGCGTTCGCCGACCCGCCGGTTTCCGGCTTCGCCCCCACGGTCCTGGCCAGCACCCAGACCGGCAACTGGCTGGCGGTCAGCACTGCCACCGGCGGCTCCTTTGCCGGCAACGTTACTGTTCGGGTTTCCGTCACCAGTTCTTCGCTGCCGGTGGGCAACTACACGGGCCAGATTACCGTAACGCAGTCGGGACTGGCCGGCTCGCCGGCAACGGTGCCGGTGACGCTGCGCGTGGTTCCAGCGGCGCCATACCTCTCGGCCTCTCCTGAAATACTCAACATCGTCGCGCGTCCCGGCCTCGATCCGGCGCCGGCGTCGCTGACCGTTATCAACGCCGGCACCGGAACCACCATGCCAACGTTCACCGCCACCACCTCGAGCGGCGGGAATTGGCTGTCGGTATCGCAGCCGATCGGCGGCTCGTTCCAAAGCTCGAGCTCCGTTTCGGTGAACGTCCGCAGCTCGACTCTGTCGGCCGGATCGTACGCGGGTGTCATCACGGTTGCCTCGTCCGGCGCCACGAACACGCCGTTGAACGTGCCGGTGAACCTGACCATCGGGACGACCGGCGGACCGACGATCAGCTTGAGTCCCACTGCGATGGCGTTTCTCGCCGGCCTCGGAGCGAGCCCGCCCCCGAAAAACATCAGCATCAACAATGCGGGCAGCGGCACGCTGCGTCCCATGCTGGCCGCCTCCACTTTCGACGGCAGACCGTGGCTGCGGGTGAGCACCGGCATCGGCGGATCCTTCGGATTCGCCCTGTCCGCCGTCGTCAGTACGGACATCACGGGACTCGACAAGGGCACCTACAACGGGACGATCACGGTGACCGACGGCGGCGCCTCCAACTCGCCGGCGCGGATGCCGGTCACGCTCCAGGTGGATGATCCGAAGCCGCAAATGCAGTTGACCACCTATTCGATGGGATTCAGCGCGCCGACCGTGGGCGCGTTCGGGTTCAGCAGGTTCGTGGACGTGAACAATCTCGGGACGGGCCTGTTGCGCTGGAGAGCCACGACAACTTCCGAGGGTCCCCGCCAGTGGCTGAGCGTTGGGCCGGAATCGGGCGAAGACGTCATCTCATTTGTGCGCGTCATAGTGGACACGACGGGCCTTCCCGCCGGCGTGTACAAGGGCGAGGTGATCTTCACCGCCGCCTACGTGGCGGCCGGCGAGAACCCGCAGAAAATCATGGTGACGCTGGGCGTGGGCGTTCCCCTGGCCTCGGTGAACAGCTCCGGCGTTGTGAACGGCGCCAGCTTTGGAGCGGCGCCGGTGGCCGCCGGCTCCATCGTCTCAATCTTCGGGCGCGACCTCGGCCCACGCGAAGGCGTGCGGGCGCAACTGGTCGGCGGCAAGCTGCCCACGGCGCTGGCGGGCGTCCGCGTGTTTTTCGCCGGCGTTCCCGCGCCGCTTTTTTATGCCAGCAGCGAGCAACTGAACGTGCAGGTGCCGCTGGAAATGGCGGACCGGCAGAATGTTCCGGTCCAGGTGGTGGTGAATGATCTGGCCGGCGAAGCGCTGTTGCTCAGGCTGCGCGCCGCCGACCCCGGCGTTTTCCTGGTGAATGGGCGTCCGGCGATTTTCCACGCCTCCAGCAACACTCAGGTCACCGCGAATACGCAGGCCCGCGCCGGTGACTTCCTGGTCATCTATGCAACCGGACTGGGGGCGCTCGATACGGCGCTCGAAACCGGCGCGCCGGCGCCGGTTTCGGCGCTGGCCCGCACCCGCACCGTGCCCCGCGTCCTGTTGGGCGGCGTTGCGGCGCCGGTGCTGTTCTCCGGCCTGGCGCCCGGCTTCGTCGGGCTCTATCAGGTCAACATCCAGGTGCCGGCCGGCGTGGCCGCGGGCAACAGCACGCTGATCCTGTCGCTGGAAAACGCGGAAACCGCGCCCTTGTCGGTGCCGGTAAGCTGACGAGGTCTCGACGGCCTTGCCGCCGTCACACGGTTTCAGGAGGTCGTGGAGTTGCCCAGGCGCGAGCCGCTTCCACCGCCGCGGCCTCTTCCTTGAACTCCGGCCACGGCTCGAAGACTCGCACGCATTTCAGCGCCTCACCCGCCGCGCCGGGTGGCATCACCACTTTCAGGTCCAGTTTCCGCTTGGTGCACTCGATCAGGATACGCACCAGCGCGGCGATGCCTAGCGTGTCGAGGTTGGTCAGGCCCGCCAGGCTCAAGACTAATTGACTGGGACTTGCGTCGAGGCCGGAGCGGAACGTCTTCAGCAGGTCCTCTTCAATCTCCGCATTTCCCCACAGGCGCATGTTGCCTTTCAGCCGCAGCACCAGGAAACCGGGATGCTTGTCCAATTCCGCCTTCACAGCCGCTCACAATACCATAAAACCACGGCAATCGGAATCCGGCCGCGAGACGTGTGGGGCGGCCTGCATGTGGCACAGGCATTCTGCCCGTGCCCGGCTGCTAACTGGCTGAAAAACAGCGTACATGCAGGAATGCCTGTCCCACACGAGCAAAGCCTGCCCCACACAGCTCCATTTGCATTGGCGCGATCCCCGAACAAACATCGCTTGGGAATTCGCTCTTTGAACTTTAGACTTTGACCTCTGAACTCCTCACAGCCAACGCGCGTCCGCTACCGGGTCCTGGCCTTCGCCTTTCTGCTGGCGGTCATCACCTACATTGACCGTGTGTGCATTTCCGCCTCGGCGCCGGCCATTGCCGAAGAACTGGGCCTCAGCCGCGTGCAGATGGGGGTTGTGTTCAGCGCCTTCACGCTGGCCTATGCAGCGTTCGAGGTCCCCAGCGGCTGGTGGGGCGATGTGGCCGGTGCGCGCTCGGTGCTGACACGCATCGTTATCTGGTGGTCGGTGTTCACGGCGCTGACCGGAGCGGCCTGGAATTTTGTTTCCCTGGTGGCCTGCCGCTTCCTGTTCGGCGCCGGGGAAGCCGGCGCGTTCCCGAACTGCGCGCTGATCGTCTCGCGCTGGATGCCCTCGGGAGGACGGGGTCTCGCGCAGGGGCTTATCCTCGCCGGGTCACGCCTGGGTGGATCGCTCACTCCTTACACC
>JBKKAI010000260.1:0-7994 GCA_046714815.1 Terriglobia bacterium
GCTCATGGCGTGACCATCGGGAGGGAAAACCTGGCGGTCATGGCCTGGCCACGCGGTCCGGCATTTGCGGCCCGCCGGTTTCGGCCGGCTCGCCCACGTCCGGGGACGCCGGCTCGTCGGCCAGGGAGATCGTGGGCAGCGCCGAGGGTGAAATGGGCGCGCCGACCAGCTCTCCCAGCCGCACCCTCAGCCGCTCGAGGCTGATGTTCCGCTCCATGGCCCCGGACACGGCCAGCGAAATCTCGCCGGTCTGCTCGGAAACCACCACCGCTACCGCGTCGGTGTCTTCGGTGATGCCGATGGCGGCGCGATGCCGGGTGCCCAGTTGGGTGCTCAGTCCGGGGTTGACGCTCAGCGGTAGAAAGCAGGCCGCCGCCGCGATCCTGTCCTTCTGGACGATGGCGGCGCCGTCATGCAGCGGAGCTCCGGGCCGAAAGATTGTGACCAGCAGGTCGTAAGAGAGTTGCGCGTCCAGCCCGATGCCGCTTTCGATAAAGGTGCGCAGGCCGATGTCGCGCTCGACCACCACCAGCGCCCCGGTTTTCTGCGCCGAGAATACGCTGAAGGCCAGCAGAATGTCGTCGTAAGAGACGCCGCGCGAGAAACGCGCCAGGCGCGGTAACAGCGTGCTGCGCCCCAGCCGCGCCAGCCCGCGGCGAATCTCCGACTGAAAAATAACGATCATCGCGAACACGGCATACGGGAGCAGCGTGGTCAGCAGCCAATCGAGCGTCTGCAGCTTCCACCACCGCGAGCCGTAGTACAGAAAAACGAGCAGGCCGATGCCCAGCAGGATGTGGTTGGCGCGCGTCCCGCGCACAAACATCAGCAACTGGTACAGCACGAAGGCGACGATCAGGATGTCAATGACGGCGAGCGGCGAAAGGCCGCTCCAAAATCCCGACACGCCAGAAACCCTCCCGCGCGCAATTTTAGCACGTGCCTGCTGCCGGCTGCCTACTGTCCATGAGCTGCGATCCGGTCTGCCACCCGCGCCACTTGCACCATTTCGGGAACGTCATGGACCCGGATGATATGCGCTCCGGCCAGAATGGCCGCCGTTACCGTCGCCGCGGTTCCCCAGACCCGCTGCTGTTCCGGCAGGTTCACAACGCGGCCGATGAAGGATTTCCGCGACGTACCGGCGACCAGCGGCATGCGGAGTTGATGCAGTTCGCCAAGGCGCGCCAGCAGCGCGTAGTTTTCCTCGCCGTTCTTGCCGAAGCCGAAGCCGGGATCGAGCAACAGGCTGGTCGGGGCAAGCCCGCTGTCCAGCGCCTCGGCGCACAGCCGGCCCAAGCCGGAGAGCACCTCGCCGAGCGGATCTTCCAGCGCCGGAAGCCCGCGCATCGTTTCCGGTGTGCCGCGGACATGCATGATGATCAACGGGACCGAAGCGCGGCGGGTGACGCGCGCCATTTCCGGCGCCGGACTCAACGCCGGGAAGTTCACGATCTCCGCTCCCGCGGCAATCGCCGCTTCCGCCACCTCCGGCTTGTAGGTGTCCACCGAAAGGGGGACCGAGATTCGGCTGCGCAACCCATCGAGCACCGGCGCGAGACGCGCCATCTCTACCTCCGCCGGAATTCGCTCGGAACCGGGCCGCGTGGACTCGGCGCCCACATCAATCACATCCGCTCCCTGGCGCTCCATCTCGAGCGCGCGCTCCACGGCTCGTCCCGCATCGAAATAGATGCCGCCGTCGGAGAAGGAGTCCGGCGTCACATTGAGAATGCCCATCACCAGCGTGCGCTCGCCCAACACCAACTCGCGGCGCGGCAGTCGCAGGCGGTATCGCGGGCGGTCCATGCTTGCAGTGGTAGCACAGGCATTCCTGCCTGTGCGGGATTTTTTCAGGCCGATGCGGTGCACTACTTCCGCGCGTAGATGATGCCGTGGCCGGCCTGGCCGCGGCGGACGTAGTCGTGCTCGAGAAACAGCCGCAGCTCGAGGAACGATTCCATCGCCAGCGCGGGGTTGTAGGGGCCCAGGCCGTCCACGATGAAGCCGGGGCGGGACCGCCCCAGTTCGTCGAGCAGGCGCCGGCGGTTTTCGGCGGCCAGCGCGGGCGCCACGCTGAGGGATTCGCGCAAGTGGACGTCGGCCGGCACGCCGGTCAACGGTTGCGAACTGAGGAAAGACGCGGCCGGCGTGCACCCGCAAAAAAAATAAATCTCCGGGCGGTAGCCCCAGACAAAGAGCGTCCCATGAAGGCGCCGGGCGATTTCACGGTTGTCGCGGTCCATCGCCGGATCGTCCCAGGAGGCCATGTAAGCGGTGGGGCGCCCGCCGGCCCACTCGTAGGCCAGCGCGGCCGCGCGGCTGTGAAAGCGCACCAGGGAGAAGGCGATCCCCAGGAAGAACAGGACGCGGAGCGCGGCCGCGCCACGGCCCCGTTCCAGCGAGGGCAGCCGGCAATACCCGCGGGCCGCCAGCAGGCAAAGCAGGGGCAGCACCTGGTAAAAATACCGCGGGAAAAAGCGGCCACCGGCCGCGACGCCGAGGAAGCTCGCGGCCAGCCACAACCACAGCGCATGAGAAGCGGCGCGCTCGCGGTCTTCGCCCCCGCGCCGCGAGGAAACCACCAGCATCGCCAGACCCAGGAACAGCGAAAAATGAAAGCCGGCATAGTTGAGAGTGCGCCGCAGCCCGTTGGCCACCGCGGCGGCGGGCGAGTAAACCGCAACGTAGTTGAGTCCCCATCCCCAGAAGTCGCGTACGTAGGCCTGCCACTTGCCGCCGGCGGCCAGATAGAGGGCCCACGGCGCGCTGCCGGCGGCAAAGCCGGCTGCGACCAGCAGCCAGCGGCGAAGGAAAGGGGACGAGGCGCCGCTCAGCCTGAGAAAATCCACGCCGGCAAAAAAGATGAACAGCGCCGCCGCCTTGGGATTGATCGAGAATGCCGCAGCCGCCAGCGCGCCGCTCCAGAAAACCTGCCCGCGCAGGAAAAAGAATCCCGCGTACAAGTAGGGCAGCAGCATCAACTGGTCCACGGCCATCGGCTGCACCTGCGAATGGATGTAGGTGGCGTTGTAGACGGCGTAGAGCAGCGCAGCCGCGCGCCCCTCGCGCTCCCCCCACAGTTGGCGGCCGATGTGCCACAGCGCCAGCGCAATGGCCGTGGCGTATAAAATGGTGAACAGCCGCACCGCCGCCAGGCTCGGGCCGGCAAGCGCGAACAACGCCGCGTAAGTCCAGGCCACCGCCGGCGGCTTGTCGAACCAGATCTCGGAATAGAGCGTCTTGCCGCGCAGCAGCTCCTGCGCCGCCGTAAACCACAGCCCCTCGTCGGCCCAGACGTAGCCGGCATAGAAGATTCGCAGCAGGAAAACTGTCCCCAGCAGCAGCAGCGCGAAGGCGGCGCGTGGCATGAATCGCCTTTGTAGCACAGCCTTCCTGTCTGCGCGCGGGTTCTCGCTGTTCCTGCTATCCTTGGGAGGGAGGTGAGCGATGCACCGTATTTCCGCTGTGTCGAATGAACAGGCCCAGGGCGCCGCGAAAGAGGTCTTCGCCGAGCTGGAAAAGAAGACCGGGTCGGTGATCGGGATGTTTCGCGTCCTGGGCCACAAGCCGGACGTGTTGAAAGCCCTGATTCCTTTTTACTCGGCCGTGACCGGCAAAGGCGCCGTAGACGCCAAGATCAAAGAGTTTGTGTACATGAAGACCTCGATGATCAACCGCTGCGACTATTGACTCAGCCACCACATCGCTTCGTCGAAGCGAGCGGGAGTGACCCCCGAGCAGATCCAGGCGCTGGCCGGTGACTACGCGCAGTCCAATCTTTTCAGCGACGCGGAAAAAGCCGCCATCCGCCACGCCGAGCAGGTCACGCGCGACGCCAACGGCATCGCCGACTCCGATTTTCACGAGTTGAAGAAGCACTTCAGCGAAGAGCAGATCGTCGAGATCACGCTGGTGAGTTGCATGGCCAACTTCACCAACCGGTTCAACGACGCGATGCACGTGCCGCTGGACGCGGGGTTGTCCACCAAACCCTGATGCGAGCCTATTCTCCGAGGGAGGCCACTTTGATGCCGGCCAGCGAGCTGATGTAGCGCTGGATGCCGCGATAGAGCGCGTCGGCCATCCGCTGGCGGTATTCGGGCTTGCGGAGGAGCTTTTCGTCGGTGGGGTTGCTCACGAAGGAAATCTCCGCCAGGATCGAAGGCATATTGGCGCCGATCAGCACGACGAACGGCGCCTTTTTTACGCCGCGGTTGCGCAGGGCCTTGTTGCCGCGCGACATGTTGGCGTACAGCGATTTCTGCACCTCGGCGGCAAACTCGCGCGACTCCTCCAGCTTTTCCTTCAGCGTGATCTTTTTCACGAGGTCCTGCAGCTCGTGGATGGACTTTTCCGAAACAGCGTTCTCGCGCGCGGCGACCTCCAGGGAGTCTTCGGAGCTGGTGAAGTTCAGGTAGTAGGTTTCAATGCCGCGGGCATCCGAGTCACGGCTGGAGTTGGCGTGGATGGAGACGAACAGGTCGGCCTGCTTCTGGTTGGCTATGGCCGTGCGCGTTTCGAGCGGAATAAAGACGTCGTCGTTCCGCGTATAAACCACCTCGCCGCCCAGCCGGTCTTCGATCAGCCCACCCAGGCGGCGGGCCACATCGAGGACCAGTTCTTTTTCGGTGAGGCCGGTGGGCCCGATGGTGCCGGTGTCGTGGCCGCCGTGCCCGGCGTCAATCACGATCTTGCCGATCTTGAGGCCGAGAGCGCGGATCAGCGAGCGCTGCCCGTTACTGGTGGGCCTGGCCGCGCGCGGCGACATGGCCGCGGCGCCCGAGGCCACAACCGAAACCGCTTCTTTCTGTTCGCGTCCAGGCGCCTCGCGTCCGGCGGGCAGCGCCGGCTCTTTCACGGCAGCAGACTCCTTGGCCGGCGGCACGCGCTCAAACACAGGCTTGGTGGTCGGGGCGGTCGTCGAAGGGATAATCGGCGAGGATGCCGTCTCGGAGTTCTCAGGCAGCGGATCAGCCGCGGGCGCGGAACTCTTTTTCAGATCAGCCGCCGGCGGCCTGGCCGCGGACGGCGCAGACAGCGCGATCTCGGAGCGCGGCGGTCGCGGCGGTGAAACCGAAAGGGCCGGCGGCGGTTTCGCGGCTCCGGCCGCGCCTCCGTTGATGTCCACCACGAGCCGGTATGGATTCGGCAGCAGGAACGCCGAGTAGTCGCGCACCGGCCCCACTTCGAGCACGATCCGCGCGATACCCGCCTGGTTCTGCGCGATGCGGATCCGCTTCAGCAAACCGTCGGCGCCATCCAGGTTCTGGCGCTTCACCGCCGGGCTGAGCCGCACTCCATGGAGGTCGAAGAAGATACGGTCGGGATTGGCGATGCGGCCGGCTTCGTATTCAGCCGGACCGTCCAACTCGATCACCACGCGGGTATAGCTGGCGGTGGCCCAGTTGCGGATGTGAGTCACCTGGACGAGCTTCACCGGGGTTGCGCCGGCCGGCATGGCCGCCGAGAGCCCGGCGGGTTTCCCGCCGGGCGGCGCCACGGCCTTGTCCCGCTCGAGGGCGGCCTTCTCGTTCTCGAAACGGTGCAGGGCCTGCAGCGCGCGGGCTGCTTCGGCGGCGTGCCGGCTGCCCGGGTATTCCTTTAGCAGGAAGCGGTACTTTTCGGCGGCGCGGTCGAGGGCCTGGCGGTCGCGAAACTGCCGCCCCATCTCGGCCAGCAGCCTGCCCGCGGCGGCGACGCTGTCATCGGCCACCGGGCTGGTGGGGGCCAGATGGACCACTCGCTCGTAGAGCCGGACAGCGGCCTGCACCGCGGCCTGGTACTCCGGCAGGCGGCGCTCGCTCTCGGGGCGTGATTCCAGCTCGCTTCGCAGCGTTTCGGCTTTCTTGAAGTCGGCGCGGGCCTGCGCCTTTTTCTGGTAGGAAGAAGCGGCTGGGGTGGTACCGCAGAAGACAAACAGGGCTAGCGCCGCGATGAATCGGCGTGCCGGCCCCCAAGGCTGCCGCTGGTGCGATGAAACTCTACTCAGCACCACTCGAGCTATCCTTTTTGTGGGGAGTGTCACCACTCGCCACCTCGATGGGGGAGGGGGTCGCGCCCGCCCCTTACTTAAAAACCTTCCGTATTGCTGAAGTGCACCTTCCCGTTCGGATCTACGTGTTTCATGATTTGCCAGCGGTCCGGTTGCTGGGTCCGCGGGGCGAACGATGAACCCCCACGGTACATGGAAGAGATCTTTCGAACGTACTGTTGCGTCTCGCGATAGGGTGGAATGCCGTTGTAACGCCGCACCGCACCCTCGCCGGCGTTGTATGCCGCCAGCGACAGGTGCAGGTTGCCCTCATAGAGCGCAAGCAGGTACTTGAAATGGCGAACGCCGCCATCGAGGTTCTGCCCGGGGTCGAAAGCGTTGCGCACCCCGTACTGCCGCGCCGTGGCCGGCATCAACTGCATCAGGCCCATGGCGCCCTTGTGCGAAATGGCGCGTGGGTTGAAGTTCGATTCGGTCTTGATCAGCGCCCGCAGGATCGTCGGATCAACGTCATGGCGCTCCGCGGTTTCCGCAATCATGTCGTCCACGTGGGCCGGGACGAAAAGGCGCTGCGGAACGACATTTGCGTCGCCGGCGCCGGTTTCCTCGGCTGCCTTGCCTGCTTCCTTCGCATCGAGAGCTTCGGGCTTCTCAGCAGCGACCGTGGCGCCCGCGTCCTGAGGCTTCGGGGCTGTCTCTTCCGCGACCGGCCGAACCGGCACCGTCACTAACGCCCGGGTGCGGGCGTCGCGCCGGACCAGAACGCTGGTCCGCGAACTCTTCTCAGTTTTAAGCGCCTCTTCGGCGTTGACAAAGACACGGCGGCCGTTGTCCGCCACATAAGAAGCGATCTGGCCGGCGGACAGCGACGTAGCGAACAGACCCACAACCAAACCGAAAACCGGGTATCCCATTTCCATGCCCTTTGATCCCTTGAAAACAGTAGACTTGGGGTTCAAACCGAGGTCAATCTTACCACACCCCCAGCGCCGGCCCTATAAGGAAATAGCCTTATCCGGCTCCCTAATTTACCTCAGGAAGGCGGGCCTCAAGGGCGGCAGCGAACCACTTCAGTAACGCCACCGAAGCCGCCCGGGAAGCCGCAGGCAACGCTCGGGTCTTCTTGAACAAAACTTGAACCGGCCCACAGGCCCCCGTGCTAGGCTGGCCCCCAATCAGCCATGCGGTTACACCGCTTTCTCTCCGGGCACAGTTTGGTGGTGCTGTTCGTCTGCACCATGCTGCTGCCCGGTGTTTTGCTGGCATTCTTCGGTTTCCGCGCGATCCGGCGCGAGTGGCAGCTTGCCGCGTCAGTCAGCGTCCAAGCGCAACATCAATACCCGACAGCAGCAGCTCGATTTTTGGGCGGGATAACCTTGCCACCCGTTCTGACAGCAGAGTCTTGTCCACGGTCACGATCTGAGAAACGTTGGCCACTGATGCCTGCGGAAGGCCGGTGATCTGTTCTGAAAGCAAGACGTTTCCGGGTGCAGAAGCCCAACGCAGGTTACTTGTGAGCAGAACGCAGATCACCGTCGCGAGCCGGCTTCGGTTCAGAGCGTCGCCTTGCACAACCACAACGGGTCTGCGGAAACCCGGCCCCGATCCCGCCGGCTCGGACAAAAGTCGGCCACACCAGACTTCACCTTGGGCCACTACCACGCGCTGCGCTCCAAAACGCGGCGGGCAGCGGCAGAGACAAACCTGTCGACGCTAACACCGAGTTCGGCGCAGACGCGATCCATGGCCTCAGTCACCTCCTCGGGAGAGTGCCGTGCAACGTATTCTCGCAGCGCTTCGCTGAACAGCCTGCTCCGGGACTTTTTCGTGCGCCGTGCGAGTCGCTCCGCTCGCTCGAATACATCGTCGGGAATCGAAACCGCTGTCTTCATACCAGTAGTATGACCGGAGCCACCCCGAGCGTCAATCAATCCGGCTCGCGGCGACCCGCAAGCCACACGGCGGAACAGGGCGCCCCGGTGGACCGCACCTGCCTGGT
>JBKKAI010000261.1:0-3686 GCA_046714815.1 Terriglobia bacterium
CGCGCCTTTTCCGCGCTGAACAGCGCCACCGCCACGCTCGAACAGAAAGGCATCGTCATTGTCAACGGCGTGCCGCACGGCTACATATCGCTGGGTACCACGCGCACCAATGAGCGCCGGCCCGATCCCACGTTCGTGCGCAACGTCAGCCTGCGCAACTTCGGCTGGAGCTACTACCACGGGATGATCCTGAAGTTCACCAAGCGAAGCGCGAAGGGGCTGACGCTGACCGCTTCCTGGACGCACAGCAAAGCGATTGACACCGGCTCGGAGACCACCTTCACCGGCGTGGACACCAACGCGCCCGCCGGCAAGGGCAACCCGGCCCGCTCGCTACGCGGGCTATCAAGCTTCGACGCGCGGAACCGCCTGGTCTTTTCCTACGGCTACGACCTGCCCTTTTTCCGCTCGCCGCACGGTGCGCTCAGCCGCGCGCTGGGCGGCTGGCACCTGAGCGGCGTTACCAGCTTTCAGTCCGGCAACCCGTTCACGGTCACGCTCGGCTACGACGCCAACCTCGACGGCCTGGGCGGCGACCGGCCGGCCATCGCCGACCCCAGCTTCCTCTACCGATCGGTGAACAACGGCCGCGCCATCTCGCCCTGCCCCACCGTGGTGGTGGCCGGCCCGTGTCCCGACACGATCTCGCAGCAGCAGTTTCCGGGCACGGTCTTCATCCCGCCGCAGGCCTCAGTGATTGCCGGCGATCAGCGCATCCTCACTCCGGGCTCGGACGGCGCCGGCAGCGTCGGGCGCAATACTTTCTTCATGCACGGCCTGAACAACTTCGACATCGCCTTCGCCAAGTCAGTGATGGTGCGGGAGGGGATGCGCGTGCAGCTCCGCATCGAATGGTACAACCTGTTCAACCGCGTGATGTTCGGCGTGCCGGCGCGCGCCGTGCTCAGCGCCACGCCGATGGGCCGCATCGTTGACCAGCGAAACCCGGCCAACTTCGTCAATGCCGCGCGCGACAACGGCTCGCGCATGGGCCAGTTCTCTCTGCGCTTTATTTTCTGATGCAGAAAGGACCTGCGCTGGTTTCTTAGGGACCTTCCTGCCTGGGTGGCTTTGGGATGCCTTTTGGGCGGCGCTTGCGGGCGCGCCGGAGCAGTTCCTCGACGCGGGCGGTCTGCTCGAAGCCGCGATCGAGAGTGAACACCAGCTCTGGGATGTAGCGCAGCGCGACCTGCCCCGCCAGCTCGTGGCGCAGGTAGCTTTTCGCCGATTCCAGGGCCTCGATGCTTTTCTTCTGCGCGGCATCGTCACCCAACACGCTGACAAACACGCGGGCGTAGCGCATGTCGGGCGACATCTGCACTTCGGTGACCGTGGCGAAACCGACGCGCGGGTCCGCCATGCGGCTGACGATCCGGCCCAGTTCCATCCGCACTTCGTCGCCCAGCCGCTCGCTGCGATGCTTCATAAGGAAGAATTCAGGAGCCAGGAGTCAGCGGCCGGAATATCAGCGCAGCCTTCGAATTCTGACTCCTGACTCCTGACTCCTGACTCCTGGTTACAGAATCTCGATCGTGGAGTCCATCAGGTCGCCGCCGAGCAGGCGCTGCGCCTCGCCCTGCGCGCCCTCGAGTACCTGGCGAAGGTTGGTTTCGCTGCTGGAGACGGAAACCACCCCGATCGCGGCGCGCTGCCATAGTTCCTGGTGGCTGACCTCGGCGACGGCTACGTTAAACTTGCCGCGCAGCCGCTCCTTCACGCGCTGCACCACCATTCGCTTCTCCTTGAGAGAGTGCGCGTAAGGCAGGTAAAGTTCCAGCAACAGCAGCCCGACCGTCACGGGAGGAGGCGCAAGCGAGGCTTACGCCGGAAGCTGGGCGGCCACCTTCTCGGTCGTAAACGCCTCGATGATGTCGCCCTGCTTGATGTCGGCATAGTTCTCCAGGCCGACGCCGCACTCGAAGCCGGACTTCACTTCGCTGGCATCGTCCTTGAAGCGCCGGAGCGATGAGATGCGGCCGGTGTAGATCACCACGTTGTCGCGCAGCAGGCGGACGCCGGCATCGCGCGTGAGCTTGCCGTCCTGCACGTAGCAGCCGGCGATGGCGCCGACCTTCGGGATGCGGAACATGTCACGGACCTCGGCGCGGCCCAGCGCCACTTCGCGGATGGTGGGTTCGAGCAGCCCGACCATCGCCTTTTTGATCTCGTCCACCACGTTGTAGATGATGGTGTGCAGGCGGATGTCCACCTTCTCCTGGTCGGCGGTTTCCTGCGCCTTGCGCTCGGGGCGGACGTTGAAGCCGATGATGATGGCGTTGGAGGCCGAAGCCAGCAGCACGTCGGATTCGGTGATGGCGCCGACGCCGGTGTGGATGATCTTCACCTTCACCTTCTCCGAGCCGAGCTTGGCCAGCGTCTCGGCCATCACTTCCGCCGAGCCGTGCACGTCGGCCTTGAGGATGATGTCAAGTTCCTTCACCACGCCGGCCTTCATCTGCTCGTGGAGCTGGTCGAGGGTGAGGCGGGCCGAGCGGGCCAGCGTGGCCTCGCGCGCCTTCTGCTCGCGGTAGGCGGCCATCGCTTTGGCCTTGATCAGGTCGGTGACCACCTGGAACTGGTCGCCCGCCTGCGGCAGGCTGCCCAATCCCAGCACCTCGACGGGCGTGGAGGGCGGCGCCTCCAGGACCGGACGGCCGCGGTCATCCAGCAGCGCGCGCACTTTGCCGAACACCGGCCCGACGATAAACGGGTCCCCGGCGCGCAGTGTGCCGTTCTGCACCAGCACGGTGGCCACCGGTCCGCGCGCCTTGTCGAGTTTGGCTTCGAGCACCGTGGCCATCGCCGGCCGGTTGGGGTTGGCCTTCAGCTCCTGGAGGTCGGCCACCAGCAGGATCATCTCCATCAGCAGATCCAGGTTCTTCTTCTGCTTCGCGGAAACCTCGACGGTGACGGTCTGGCCGCCCCATTCCTCCGGCATCAGGCCGCGCTCGGAAAGCTGCCGCTTGACACGCTCCGGCTGGGCGTCAGGCTTGTCAATCTTATTGATGGCCACCACCATCGGCACTTTGGCGGCGCGGGCGTGGTCCATCGCCTCCAGCGTCTGCGGCATCAGGCCGTCGTCGGCGGCCACCACCAGCACGACGATGTCGGTGACCTTCGAGCCGCGGGCGCGCATGCGGGTGAATGCTTCGTGGCCGGGCGTGTCAATGAACGTGATCTTGCGGTTGTTGATCTCCGCCTGATAGGCGCCGATGTGCTGCGTGATGCCGCCGGCCTCATGCTCGGTGACGCTGGTCTGGCGGATGGCGTCGAGCAGCGAGGTCTTGCCATGGTCCACGTGGCCCATGATGGTGACCACGGGTGGGCGCGTCACGAGGTCGCCGCGCTCTTCGACGGTCTCCATCGTCGCGACCGCCTCGACCGTCTCCTCCTCAAAGCTGACCACGCGGGCCAGCGCGCCGAAATCCTGGCTCAGATCGGTGGCCACCTTGGTGTCCAGCGTCTGGTTGATGGTGGCGAAGATGCCGCGGCCGATCAGGCGCTGGATCAGGTCGCGGGCCTTGATTCCGGCGCCCAGTTTTTCGGCCAGGTCCTTGAGCGTGACGCCTTCGGTGAGGGTGATCTCGCGGTCAATCTCACGCGGCACGAAAGCCGACGCCGAGAGGCGCGGTGGGCCGCTGCGCAGCGGGCGCTCGCGGTCGCGCTGCGGCACCGAAGGACGGGGT
>JBKKAI010000262.1:0-4746 GCA_046714815.1 Terriglobia bacterium
GTTTACAACTCCACCAAGCAGACCCTGGAAATCATCGCCGACTGCAATGATACATTTGAGCTGCCACAGGACGTAAGCAGCCGCCTTTACGCCCGCCTGCGCAACAAGCCGCAAAAGTAACCGCGCCTCCGCCCGCTCCCTTACGGTCGCGGCTCGGTAAGTTCCGACGACTACCTTCACTTCTATGCCGCGCAGCCGCGCCTAAGCCTTCGGCTCGGGTTTGAGGGTGCGGGTGTCGGCGACGTTGCCGGCCACGTCCACGATGCGGACCTTGTAATACTTGCCGCCCGACCAGTTCTGCGGCCCGGTGAGCTTGTCGTCGTAGGTGAACAGGTCTTCGCTCAACTGGGGCTGGAAGGGAATGGCCGCGAGTTTCGTTTCCCGGCGGTAGATCTCGTAGCGGTCGAGCGGGTGGCCGCCGGCGTAGGCGGTAGACCAGCGCAGGCGCGTCGTCTCCTGGTCCAGGTCCTCGACGCGGAACGTCTCGGGGGCGAGCAGGCCGCTGGCGGTGCGCTGGAAAAAGTTGGTGTCGGCGCCGTGCAGCTCGGCGGTGCGCTGCTCGACCTGGCGCCGCTTGTCGGCGGTCTGCGGTTCGCCGATCTGGCAGGCGGCGATGTTGGCCAGCAACTGGTCGCGTGACGGGTCGTTGGCCTTGTCCATCAGGCCGATGCCGGCGATCACCGTGCTCATCCCCGGAGTGCCGAGGGCGTAGTGAACGAAATCCTCGTAGGGAACTTTGCCCGGCTGCCCCACCGACAGGACCTGCTGGCCCGGGCGGCCGGCGTAGCGCTTCTCCAGGCCGTACATAACGCCGTCGGCGAACAGCTTCATGCCGATGATGCCCATTCCCTTGGCGCGGGCCGCCGGAATGGAGTTGTACTGGTGGGAGAAATAGAAGCGGTCGTTGGGGTTGATGGCCACCAGCAGCGTTTCAAGCAGGTTGCGCTTATCGCGGCGGATGGCATACATGTGCGCGGCGGCGTTTTCGTGGCCGGTGATGCCGATGTGCCGGATCCACTTCCTGTGTTCGGGGTTGAGGCCGGTGAGGTTCGAGCCGTCGCGATAGTCCACCAGCGCGGCCAGCGCGCCGACGCGCGGCAGCGACTTGTCGCCGGGATTGTCGAGGCCCTCGAAGACGGCGTCCACATCGGCGTCGCGCGTCAGCGAGTGGATCTGCATCAGGTCAATGTAGGCGCTCTCGGGGATGGATCCCTGGCCGTCGCCGAAGAACTGGGTGAGCGAGCGCCGCAGGTCGTCGAGCACCAGCGCGCCGCCGCCGGCCGAGCGTCCCATCGGCCTGGCGCCGTCGCGAACGATGGCGTGGCGCAGCCCGCTCTTGGTTGCCAGGAACAGGCGCCCGCGCAGCGCCGCATCGTACCCCGGCCGCCCGGGAACCAGGTTGAGGATGCGGAAGGCCTTGCCGTAGTTGAGCTGGCTGAGCTGGTAATTGTTCGCCGTCTCGAGATACGTCACGCCCATGCGCACTGCTTTGACCACGGTCTCGACGCCCTGGTCGCCGGGCAAGTCCCACATCACCGTGTTGCCGCCGGCCAGGCCGAACTGGGTGACTTCGCGCCCGGTGCGGCCGAGCACCCGCGTCGCCAGCGGCTTGCCCGCCGGGCGGGAATAAACGAAGTGGCGGCCGGAAAACGGCAGAAAGACCGTGGCCGCCAGCGCACCGGTAGCCAGCTTCATCACTTCCCGGCGTGTCGCGCGGATATCATTCATCGCAGCCTCCTGTCCCCCCCGGAGATTAGCACGTGGGGCGGCAATCAGCGTTCAGTTTTCTCGAAATGATTCCACTCTTCACCACTCGTCCATGATCGCCAACCCTTCCCGGAAAATGGCGCAAGTGGCGCAATACATGTCGCCGTGATTTTTCATGGTACAATTACGGCGTCATGGCAGGCTCTCGCTATCCCCGGCTCCTCGCCCCGCCCAAGGGCAGCTTTTTCCTTTTTGGGGTGCGGGGCGCGGGCAAGAGCACCTGGGCCAGGGAGGCCTTCCCGGATGCTCACTTCGTGGACCTGCTCGACGAATCTCGTTATCAGACCCTCCTGGCCAACCCCGGACTCTTCTCGATGGAATTGCGGGACGTGCCCCGGCAACGCGTGGTGGTCCTGGACGAGGTGCAGCGGGTGCCGGCGCTGCTCAACGAAGTCCATCGCGCCATCGAAGCACAGCGCCGGCGATTCGTGCTGCTGGGGTCCAGCGCGCGGCGCCTGAAGACTGCGAACACGAATTTGCTGGCGGGCCGGGCGGGATTGCGGACGATGTACCCGCTGGCGCCGGCGGAATTGGGCGGCGACTTCAACCTCGAGCGCGTGTTGCGTTTTGGCAGCATTCCACTGGTGTGGCAGGCCGACGACCCACGGTCCACCCTCGAGGCTTACGTTCAACTCTACGTGCGGGAAGAGATTCGCGCTGAGGCGCTGGTGAGAAACCTGCCGGGCTTTCTCCGGTTTCTGCCGGTGGCGGCGCTGTTTCACGGGCAGGTCCTGAACGTGGCCGGCCTGGCGCGCGACGCGGCGACAGCTCGGGGAACGGTGGAAGGTTACATCGGCATACTTCAGGACACGCTACTGGCGACGCTGCTCCCGGCGTTTGAGGCACGCTTGCGGGTCCGGGAACGCCGGCATCCCAAGCTCTACTGGGTGGATCCGGGATTGGTTCGTGCCGCCAAGCGGCAACTGGGTCCGGTCGCGGCCGAGGAACGCGGGGCCTTGCTCGAAGGGTGGATCCTGACCGTCCTGCGGGCCCATAACGAGGCCTCTGATCTGTTCGAGGAAATCTGTTATTGGGCGCCGGTCCAGGCACGCCAGACGGAGGTTGATTTCCTGCTTCGCCGGGGTCGGCGGTATCTGGCGCTGGAGGTCAAGTCGCAGGCCCGCTTCTCCTCCGCGCTGCTTTCCGGGTTGCGAGCCATCGGCGAACTGCCACACATCGCCCGGCGCGTTCTGGTTTATACCGGTGATCTTCGGCTCCGGACCGAAGACGGAATCGAGGTCTGGCCGCTCGACGCGCTGCTGGAAGCCGTTGCCGCCAACCGGTTATGGCCCTGAGAGCGGGCTTCCCTTTGGCTTGGTGAGGGCTGACCGCGCAGAAATCAGAGGCCGCGGAGGGTGGCGGCGATGGGGCTGCGGGCGGCTCGTACCGCCGGTGGCACACCTCCCACCACGCCCATGAGCAGCGCAAAAACCATCCCGCCCAACAGCAGGTCGGGCGTGACGCGGAAGGCGAAGGCGAGATGGGAGAACGTCTGAAAGTTCAGGGCGCCGACCGTGAATCTGTTGAGCGGCAGCACCGCCACGCAGCCCACAATGCCACCGATGAAGGCGACGAACAAAGCCTCGAACACGAAGGAGACGACCACGCTCAGCTCCCCGAAGCCCAGCGCGCGCATGGTGGCAATCTCGCGGGACCGCTCGGCCACCGCTGAGTACATCGTGTTCAGCGCCCCGAATACCGCGCCAATGCCCATGACCGCCGCCACGATGGATCCCAACACCACGATCAACGTGGTGAGGTTGCGCGACTGGTTCTCGTAGTAGTCCACTTCCCGCTCCACTTGCACCGTGAGACGCGGGTCCGAGGTCAGCGAATCCTTGAGTTGGCCGAGAGCCTCGGGCGAGGTCAGGCGCACGGTGACGGATTGAAAACTGTTTTGCGAGCGCTGATACACCTGGTTCAGCAGGTGGCCATCGCACCACACCTCGGAATCGAAGGCGCTGCCGCCGGCGTCGAAGATTCCCACCACTTTCCAGGCGGCGCCCCCAAAGCGAACCGTGTCCCCCAGGCCGAGCCCGGAGTAGGAGTTGGCCGCGTTCTTGCCCACCACCAGCTCGTTCAGTCCCGGCTGGAGAAACCGCCCGGTAACCACTTTGACGGAGTCCCTGACCTGAAGCGCCTTGGGCGTAACGCCCCGCACCTGGACCATGGCGTCTGTGGCCGTGGATTTCAACGGGAAGGAGGCGACCACCACCACCTCGGGACTGACCAGCGGCCCGTCCTTGCCGCGCGCGACGGCCGGCGCACTCTCGATCACGCGGACCTCGGCGAGGTCCACGGAACCCGATATTTCCGTTGAGGAGCCCGCGGCGCGGATCAGCGCGTTGCCGGGCGAGCCAGAGGCCATCAAGGTGGCTCGGAAACCGCGCGCCAGAGAAAGCATGGCCACGAACACGCCAACGGTTCCGGCAATGCCCAGCACTGCCACCACGGCCGAAGTCCAGCGCACCGTCACACTACGCAGGTTGTAAGCAAACGGAATGGCCACGGCTCACACCCTCCTCATGGCCTGAACCACGCGCAGCCGCATGGCGGAAAGCGCCGGCAGAATTCCGGAAACCACGCCCACCAGAAGCGCCAGCGCCAGGCCGAAGACGATCTCGCTGGCCGGCAGGTAGAAGGCCGGCAGCATGCCGCCGGTGGGGTCGCCACTGAGGGTAAGCAACTTGGCCAACCCCAGACCGAGGGCGCCGCCCAGCGCGGCGATCACCAAAGACTCAAGGAGCACCAGCAACAGCACGAAGACGTCGGAAAAACCCACGGCCTTCAGCACGGCCATCTCGCCGACGCGCTCCCGAACGGCGATGGCCATGGTGTTGCCGGTGACCAGCATCAGCGTGAAAAACACCACGCCGCCGATGCTAAGCATCAGGAACTGGACATTCCCCATCTGTATCACGATCGAGGCCAGGAACTCAATCTCCGTGTTGGTTCTGGTTTCGCTGGGCGAGTTGGCGA
>JBKKAI010000263.1:0-3899 GCA_046714815.1 Terriglobia bacterium
ACTCCATATAAGGCATCCTGAAGCGAGACAGGAGGGTACGCCGATGACGCACCGAGCGAAACTGGTTTTGTTGCTGGTTGCGATGCTGCTGCTGGCCGCCGCCGGCGCTTTCGCGCAAAGCGCCCAGATCACGGGCCGCGTCACCGACGCCAGCGGCGCCGTGGCGCCGCGCGTTTCCGTGAGCGTCACGAACGTCGCCACGGGCGTGGACCGCAAGGTCACGACGAACGAGAGCGGCTACTACGTCGTCCCGCTGCTGCCGCCCGGCGAGTATCGCGTGGCCGTCGAGCACGCGGGCTTCCGGCCCATCGTGCGCTCGGGCGTGATCCTGGAAGTGGACCAGCGCGCGGAGCTGAACTTCACGCTCCAGGTCGGCGCCGTGGCGGAGCGGATCGAGGTGCAGGCGGCCGCCGCGCAGTTGAACACGGTGGAGGCCAGCCGCGGCCAGGTCATCGAGAACCGGCGCATCATCGAACTGCCCCTGAACGGCCGGAACTACAACGAGCTCGCCCTGCTGTCGGCCGGCACCGTCCAGCCGCTGGGCGGCTCCCGCTACGGCGGGTTCAGCTCGGGCGGCATGCGCGTCACGCAGAACAACTTCATGCTCGACGGCGTGGACAACAACGGGATCGAGCTGGCCGGCGCGCAGCGGCGCTCCGAGATGGTGCAGCCCTCCATTGACGCCATCCAGGAGTTCAAGGTCCAGACCAACGCCTACGCCGCCGAATACGGGCGCGCCATGGGCAGCGTGGTGAACGCCACCACCAAGTCCGGCACTAACGATCTGCACGGGACCGTATTCGAGTTCCTGCGGAACGAGAAGCTCGACGCCAAGAACTTCTTCGATCCGCCGGACCGGCCCAAGCCGCCCTTCAAGCGGAACCAGTACGGCTTCGCCGTCGGCGGGCCGGTCATCATCCCGGGTCTTTTCGACGGCAGGAACCGCGCGTTCTTCTTCGGCGATTACGAAGGAACGCGCATCCGCGTCACCAACACGAACACCAGCACCATCGCCACGGCCGCGATGCGCACCGGCGATTTCAGCGAGCTGCTGGCCCAGCGCCGGGTCAGCATCCTGGACCCGATGACCAACGCCAACTTCCCCGGGAACGTGATCCCGGCGGCGCGCCTGGACCGCGTGGCGCGGACGCTCGTGGAGCTGTACCCCGCGCCGACGAACGCCAGCGTCGTATCGAACTTCCTCTACCAGTCGCCGGCGAACCAGGACGTCGGCAAGTACGATATCCGCGCGGACGCGAATCTCGGCAGCCTGGATACCATCTCCTGGCGAATCAGCCGGCAGAACGCCACCATTCCGGCGCCGCTGGCCCTGCCTCCGCCCGCCTACGGCGGAGGCGCGCTGGACTCGGGCGTCGACGGCGTCAATACCGGCGCGAGCTGGAACCACATCTGGTCGCCCAACCTGATCATGTCCATCCGCGGCGCGTGGAACTACGGATACTTCGAGCGCGACAGCCCGGCGCAGGCACAGGGAGAGTTCTTGAACCGGAAATACGGCATCCGGGCCGGCACGGACCTTGCCGGCGGGTTCTCGCAGATGAACATCACCGGCTACCAGGCGCTGGGCACCGGGGCCTTCAACCCGGTGCAGCGCGACTCGCAGAACCGCCAGCTCACGGGCGACGCCACCTGGACGCGCGGAAAACACGCGGTGAAGTTCGGCAGCAGCCTGCTGCGCTCGCAGAACAACATCTACAACATCAACAACGAGCTGGGCGGGCCGTTTCAGTTCAACGGGCGGTACACGCGGGACGGCATGGCCGACTTCCTGCTGGGGATGGCCAGCCAGTTCACCTGGAGCACCCGAACCCAGGTAAACCTGAGAAGTTGGCACAACGGCGCCTTTGTCCAGGACGACTGGAAGATCACGCCGGATCTGACGCTGAATCTCGGCGTCCGCTACGAAATCGTGCTGCCGTTCATTGACAAGCGCGACCGCATGGGGATCTTTGACGCCTGGACCGATCCCAACCGCCCGCGGCTGATCTTTGCCGGCGCCGAGGGCAAGGACCGCTACAACCGCGCGCTGTTCTCCACCGACACGAACAACTTCATGCCCCGCATCGGCTTCGCCTACAAGCTCGGCGACAAGACCGTGATCCGCTCCGGCTACGGGATCTACTACGGCTACCTGGAGCCGTATGGCGACGCCGAATACCTGCTGGGCAATCCGCCGTACGCCTATGGCGTGACGCTGACCTCCAGCGCCACCGTGCCGGCGCTCCTGCTGCAGCAGGGACCGGCCGCGGGCGCCCTGGAGCTGGCCCGCGCGACAGGCCTGAGCTTCATCGCCTACCAGCGCGAGACCGAGATGGGCCACGCGCACCAGTGGAACTTCAACATTCAGCGCGAGCTCGGGCGCGACTGGCTGTTCGAAGCCGGCTACTCCGGCAGCCGCGGAATCCACCTCCTGCGGCGCTATGACGACAACTTCTCGCCGCCGGGCCCCGGCAACCTGAACGACAAGCGGCGTTACCGGAGCATCGCGATTCCCAACACCACCATCGTGGCTTCGCCGCTGGGCCCGATCTACGGCTACCACCACGACGGCAGTTCCATCTACCACGCCCTGGAAACCAAGGCCGAAAAGCGGTTCTCCAGCGGATTCACGCTGCTGGCCTCCTACAGCTTCTCGAAGGCCATCGGCAACACGTGCGGCAATGCGGCGGCGGGCAACACCGCCGGCTGCGGCTTCCAGGACCTGCGGAACCTGAGCGTTGAGCGGTCGGTGGACAACCAGGACCAGCCGCACCGGTTTGTGGCCAGCGGACTCCACGAGCTGCCGTTCGGCAGGGGCCGGCGCTGGGGCTCGGCGATGCCGCGCTTCCTGGATGGCATCGCAGGCGGCTGGGCGATCGGCAGCATCGTGCTCTACAGCAGCGGCCTGCCCTACAGCCCGACGGTGCAGGGCAATCCGGCCAATACGGGAACACACGACGTGGTCAATCGTCCGAACATCGTTGGCGACGTCGGGTCGGGGCCGCGGACCCTGGAGCGCGATTTCAATATCGCGGCGTTCGTTCCCAACGCCTCCAACACGGTCGGAAACGCCGGGCGGAACATCCTGCGCGGGCGCAGCTTCTTCAACTGGGATTTCTCGGCGCACAAGGATTTTCCGCTGCACGAGCGGTTGAAGCTGCAGTTCCGCTTTGAGGCGTTCGCTTTCACGAATACGCCGCGCTTCGGCCAGGCGGGCGCGGTTGTCGGCACCGCGGCATTTGGCCGCATCAGCAGCGCGGGCACGCCCCGCAACCTGCAGTTCGCCCTGAAGCTGGTCTGGTAACCGCCGGCTTCACGGCCGCGCGCTGCGGCGCGAAAGCCGATGGGTCGGACCGGCGCTCGGGCTCGAAGCGCGCCAGCGTCTCGCGCGTGCGCTGCGGCGGATGATGGGCCGACGACGGCTGGGCGTTCCGGTCGGCCTTCCGCACGCCGTCCCGGCCGGGCTTTTCTCTAACGTACGCTCTGTGGTACGCTTGTGCGTACGAAAGGATCTCAGATGACCCGCACGATGCAAATGATTGAGGCACGCGATAAGTTGACCACGCTTCCAGAGGAGTTCGAAAACGAGCCGGAGGCCGGCGCCGTGGTGATTACCAGGCGTGGAAAGCCCGTGCTCGCCGTGATGTCCTGGGAACTTTACGAATCCCTCATGGAGACTCTGGAAATCATGGGTGACGAAAAAATGATGGCCGACTTCCGGCGTGGCGTCCGCGAAGCCGCCGAAGGAAAGCTCATCCCCTGGGAAAAGGGAAAGAGGAAGCTGGGCCTCTGATTTACCAGGTTTTCATTACGCCCGCCGCATTGAATCAACTGGAAAACATCCAGGACCGCCGGGTGATAGAGAAGATTCGCGATCGGATCAATGGTTTGGCGCAGGA
>JBKKAI010000264.1:0-2915 GCA_046714815.1 Terriglobia bacterium
TGTAACACCTTTCGCTTAAGTGAACGGTATTGGCCTTAAGGCTGTCCTACTTCTTCCTTCTGCCAGCTCATGTTGCCGGCTCGCTGGACGCGGTAGCGCGGCGCATCTCAGAAGAACCGCGGCGCCAGCTCCGCGGCGTGTGCGCGCAGCAATTCCCAGGCGGCGCGGACGTGGAGCTCAGTGGTGCGCAGGTTGCCGACCGCCAGCCGTAGCGTGAAGCGATCCCCCAGCCTGGTGTGCGAGAGGAACACTTTGCCGGTGGCGTTCACCGAGTCGAGCAGCGCGGCATTGAAATCATTCAGGCGCGCATGGTCCGGCGGAGCCTCGGCCGGGCGCGCGCGGAAGCAGACCACGGAAAAGGGCGCCGGCGCCAGCCGCTCGAAATCCGGATCGCCGTCCACCCAGAGGGCGAACTCGCGAGCCAGCCGGATATGCTCGCGCAGCCGCTCGCGCATCCCTTCGCGGCCAAAGTAGCGCAGCACGAACCAGAATTTCAGCGCGCGGAAGCGGCGCCCGAGCTGCACGCCGTAATCCATGAAGTTGACGCCCTCTCCGGCGTCCGACGGCGTCCGCAGATATTCCGGGACCAGGCTGAAGGCCTCGCGCAGCGTGTTCGGGCGGCGGCAGTAGAAGGCGCTGAAGTCAAACGGGGTGAACATCCACTTGTGGGGGTTGAGCACCACCGAATCGGCGCGCTCCCAGCCGGCGAAGGCGGGCCGCATTTCCGGGAGGATGGCGGCGGCGCCGGCGTAGGCGGCGTCCACGTGCAGCCACATTTTTTCGGCGGCGCAGACGCGGGTGATGGCCTCGATCGGGTCCACGCTGGTGGTGGACGTGGTGCCGGCGGTGGCCACCACGCAGAACGGCAGCCACCCCGCGGCGCGGTCCGCGCGCGCCGCTCGATCGAGCGCGGCCACGTCCATCCGGAAATCAGCGTCCACCGGAATCCTGCGGACGCCCTCGCGGCCCAGCCCCAGCGCGATCGCGCCCTTCTCGATCGAGGAATGCGCCTGCTCGGAGGTGTAGAGCGCCAGCCGCGGCCCGCCGGCCATGCCGCCCTCACGCAGCTCGGGCGCTGCGGCCTCGCGCGCCGCGGCGATGGCGCACAGGCTGGCCACCGACGCCGTGTCCATCACCACGCCGAAAAACTCTTCCGGCAACCCGATCATGTTGCGCAGCCAGCCCATCACCACTTCTTCCAGCTCGGTGGCCGCCGGGCCGGTGCGCCACAGCATGGCGTTCACGTTCAGCGCCCCGCTGAGCAATTCGCCCAGGATGCCCGTCGCCGAGCCGGTGATGGCGAAGTAGGCGAAAAAGCCGGGGTGGTTCCAGTGCGTGACGCCGGGCAGCACCAGCCGCTCCCAGTCCGCCAGCACCTGGTCGAAGTCTTCGCCGCTGTCGGGCGCATCGGCCGGCAGCCGCGCCCGCAGCTCGCCCGGCTTCACCCGGGCCAGCGCCGGGAAGCGGCCCGGGTCGGCGAGGTAGTCGGCGATCCAGTCAATCAGCCGGTGGCCGTGCCGGCGGAACTCCTCCGGCGGCATGTCGGCAAGCCGGAGCTTTCGCTCCGGTCCGGCCGTGGTTTCTTCTAGCGCTTTTTTTGCGGCGGGTTGTCCGGTTTCCATTTGTCGGCGGCGTAACACACCGGGTCGAGCAGGCACTCGGCGCAACGCGGCTTGCGCGCAAGGCACAGCTGGCGGCCGTGCCAGATCACCTGGTGGCTGAACTCAATCCATTTCGGTTGCGGGATCACCTTCATCAGGTCCTGCTCGATCTTCGGCGGCGTGTCCTGGCGGGTGAGGTCCAGGCGGCGCGCGATGCGGTGCACGTGCGTGTCCACCACCACGCCGCTGGCCAGCCCGAAGGCGGTGCCCAGCACGACGTTGGCGGTCTTGCGCGCCACGCCGGGCAGTGTCAGGATTTGCTCCATCGTGCGCGGGATGCGCCCGCCGAAATCGGCCACCACTTTCTTCGCCGCGCCGACGATGGACTTCGCCTTGTTGCGAAAGAAACCGGTGGAGCGGATGTCCGGCTCGAGCGCCTCGGGCCGCAGGGCCGCGAAATCGCGCACGGCCGGGTACTTGCGGAACAGCTCCGGCGTCACCAGGTTGACCCGCACGTCGGTGCACTGCGCCGAAAGGATGGTGGCCACTGTGAGCTGCCAGGCGTCCTTGTGCTGGAGCGCGCACGTCGCGTTCGGGTACAGCTTGTCCAGCCGCCGCAGGATGTCCGCGACCCTCGCCGCGGCCGTGCCGCGCGTTGGTGCAGTCCGGCGCTTTGGCTTTTTCATGTCGGGGCACAGGCATTCTTGCCTGTGCGCGGGTTTCGAAACAGGCGCCACATCACGTTCTTGGCGCGGGCGGGCTTCACAGCAGGTCTACGGTTTCGCGGGGCGACTTGAGCACGCAGGTGAAGATGGGCGTGTCGCGCAGCGTGTAGTTGCTGGCCTCGGTTTCGCGCAACTCCATCACCAGGTCGAGGAAGTCGGCGGGATTGTCGGTCTCGAACGCCACCACGAACTCCTGGTCGTCGAGGCCGAACGAGTAGGTGGTGTTCAGCTTCACCGACGGGTACTTGTGCCCCACGGCGATGTGCTCGTTCATCATGCCCTGCCGCGCCGGCAGCGACATGCGGTACCAGGCGCGGGTCTTCACGAACGGGTAGACGAACAAGTACTTGAACCGGCCGGGTATGACCTGGCCGCGCGAGTCAATCTGGCCCTCGTGTACGTGCTCGATCACATACGTGGAGCGCTTGGTCATCGCCAGGAACGAGTGCGGCGTCGTCAGGTACTGGCCCAGGCCGGTGGCCATCAGGCAGCCGCTCATGTTCTGCAATTCTTCGAGCGAGTAGCAGATGCGCCACAGCAGGAAATCGCAGTCGGCGCGCATGGCCACGGTGCTGTAGGACAGCGCCCG
>JBKKAI010000265.1:0-5946 GCA_046714815.1 Terriglobia bacterium
GGCTTGCCCATCACCAGGGCGTGATAGTGGTTGACCAGACGAAGATGGACATAGCCGGCGGCGTCCACGAAGTTCACACCGGCAGCGGCCAGAGATTCCGCGGTCGGGAGGGGAACATACGGCGCGAACAGGATTACGCCGGATGCGCCTGCGGTTTGAAGATGCTTGCCCGCGCGGTGATCGCGTTTGTCATCACGGTATCCAGGTAGGAGGTCCTCGTTTCCAAAGCGGCCGAGAAGCCGCCCGCCGGCGTACGGATCCGGATTGTCGCGCCCGGCCTACGTTCTTTGTCCCGGCCACCTGGAGACGCATTGTCGCATCCCGAACAAAGGGAAGACTCCAGGGGGTCCAGAACGGACACGCGGGATGCGGAGGCGGGGTCAGGGCGCGGAGCGGGCTTCGGCCGCCTCGCACAACGGGCAGCGCCGCGGACGGCGGACGATGGAGGTGTCGCGCGGGAACAGCGAGGCCAGCGACCAGTCCAGCGCCACCTGGATCTGCTTCTTCAGCCCCACCAGGCGATAGAGGTGCGCGGCGTTCCAGAACAGCCACGCGCCGAAGCCGCTGATCTGGACGCCGAACAGGTCCACCACCGCGTCATTCATGCCCAGCGAAACCAGGTAGCCGAAAGGCTTGAAGCTGACCGGCCTTAACTCCGCCGCCGGCGAATGGATCAGCCGGGTGATGTTTTCCGCGGTTGCGCGGCCGTGGGCGATGGCCAGCGGCGCCACGCGCGGCGATTCGGCCGGCGGCCGGCCGGCGATCACCGCGCTGTCGCCCACGACAAACACCTCCGGATGGCCATCGAGTTGAAGGAAGGGATTGACGGCGGCGCGGCCCGAGCGGTCATGCGGCCCCGGCAGCCGCTCCACCATGGGATTGGTCCGCACCCCGGCGGTCCAGATCATCAAGCCCGCCGGCTCGACGCGAGTTCCATCGAGCTCGACGCCGTCGGGCAGGCAGCGCGTGACGCGCGCCGAGGTCAGCACCGTGATGCCCTGGGCTTCCAGCTTGCGCGCCGCCCGGCGGGCCAGCCGCGGGTCTACGCCCGCCAGCAGGTGCGGCGAGGCCTCCACCAGCAGCAGCCGCACGTCTTCGGCGCGAATGCCGCGATACTGCCGCAGGATGTGCCCGAAGACCAGGTCCTGCAGCTCGGCCACGGTTTCGACGCCGGTGTAGCCGCCGCCGATCACCACCAGGCTGAGCAGGCGCTTGCGCCGCGCGGCGTCGGGCTCGTGGTCGGCGTGCTCGAACAGGTCCACCACGCGGTCGCGCAGCTTCAGCGCGCCTTCGAGCGTTTTCAGCGGCCAGCAGTGCTCGGCCGCGCCGGGAATGCCGAAATAATCGGTGACGCTGCCGGGCGCGAGCACCAGGTAGTCATAGGCCAGTTCACCGCCGGCCTGAAACAGCAGCTTGCTGGCGGCGAGGTCCACGCCGGAGACCTCTTCGCGGAGGAAGTCAAAATCGCGCTTGCGGCGCACGTCGCGCACCGTCTGGATCGTGTGGCGCGGCTCGACGTAGCAGGAGACGATCTGCGGCAGCAGCGGCGTGAACAGAAGATAATTCTGGTCGCTGACAAGGGTGAGGGTCACGTCGCGGCGGCCGCGCAAGCGCCGCTCGAGCCCCGTGATGGTCTCCAGCCCGCCGAACCCCGCTCCAACGACTATGACGCGCATGCTACCATTATCCTATGAAGCGCTTTCTGCTCCTCGCGCTCGCTTTTCCGCTGGCCGCCCCCGGTACGGGCGCCGCCGATTCGCTGCCTCCCAAGCGCATTGTGTATGAATCCGTGGTGGCGCTGCAGGGCAAGACGATCGGGACCACCATCATGATCGAGGTCGGCGCGAACGATTCAATCACCGGCTGGATTCAGCGCAACGACTTCTTCCCGATTGATTCGGGGCGCATCGAGCCCGACAAGATCACCTTCACCTCCAGCGGCAACCAGTACGCCATCAACCTGCGCACCAGCCGCATCAACTATTCCGGGCCCGACGGGAGCGGCAACCAGCGCGTGGAGAAAATGACCCGCGTCGAGGGCCGCGTCTATCGCCTGGAGGAAGAGGCCACCGAGCAGCGCAAGATCACGCTTCAGGTGGACGGCCTGGAAAAGGACTACCTGATCAGCGAACCCTCCGTCTGGAAGCGCGCCGGCCCGCCGATTGACCGCTTCGGGCGTCTCGAGGAGGTGCTGGGCAAGAACGTGGTGGTCTGGCTGGCCCGCATCGGCGGCACGCAGTACCTCGCCCTGCTGGAAGAGCCGGAGGGTGTGGACCTGCAGAAGAAGCTCCCCAAGAAAGACAAGAAAGAAAAAAAGAAGAAATAAGGTCAAAGGACATCACTCGCCGCAGCGAGCCACAAAGAAAAAAGGGGGTGCGTCACCCAATAGTGTAACTGGACCCGGGCGGTACCAGGCCGGCCGCTGGCTGAAGGAGCGCCTGGGAAGAGAAGGAACGGCCACGGATGCACACCGATGAGCACGGATTTATCGGCTTGCTGGAGAAAGAGCTGACGGAGAAGATCATTTCCAACGAACTGGGCACGGGGTTCCTGGAGAGCGTCTACGAGAAAGCCCTGCTCATCGCCTTGCGGGAACGTGGGGCCTTGCGGGAACGTGGGCTCAAAACGGAGGCCCAGGCGGCGCTCACAGTTCCGTTTTCGTGGTTGTGTGGTCGGCGCGGGTGAGCACGAAGCCCAACTGATCAATTGCCTGAAAGCGACCGGCATCAAGGTGGGGTTGCTGGTCAATTTTGGCAAACCAAGGCTGGAGTGGAAACGAATGGTCTATTGACGATGATCGGCGTCCACTCCGTGTTTATCCGTGGCCCCGTGATGTCTTTGAGACCCTACCGCATCCGCGTGAACTGGAACACCTGGGCGGACGGCTTGCCGTCTTTGACGCTTTCGATGCGGATGACGAGCGAGTCGTCGGCGGTCTTGCGGTAAATGAAGCGCAGCGGCTTTTCCTTGTCGGAGCTCTCGAAGACTGCCTCGCCCGGCTTGGAGCTTGCCAGCGGGTAAGCCTGCGGCGCCTCCTTCTCTTCCCAGCCCGCCAGATTGCGATTGAAGTGTTTCAGGCGGAACACCGGCCCGGTGGCCTCCTGCTCGATCACCATGATTTCGTAGAAGCGGACCTTCCCGTCGCGGACAGCGCGGAACATCCCCACCATGTTGTCGCCGGACGGCGCGCCCCAGGTTTCTTCGATCGGCGCGCCGCGCAACTCGCCCTGCCAGCGCCCGGCGATCCAGGCCAGGTCCTGCAGGGAAGCGGCCTGCGACGACCCGGAGCGAACGCTCCGGGTTGCCGGCGGGTTACCCGCCGGCGCGGCCGCGGCGGACAGAACAAACAACAGGGCCAGTATCTTCATGAAATCTCCTTTCAGTCTAACGAGGCCAGCTTCTTGCGCAGAAAGCGCTCTTCGGGCGCGGAACAGGGGCACTCGAGCGCGCGGCGGTAGCAGGCAGCGGCCTTTTTATAGTCTTCGAGCTCGCGCCATAGCCCGCCCATCGTGGCCGGCAGCAGATAGTAACGCTTCAGCGGGGGAGGGGCTTTGATCCTTTCTCGCGCCGCCACCCCGGCGCGCGGCCCGCGGCAGCGCGAAACGGCCACGGCGCGGTTCAGCCCGACCACCGGCGACGGCGCCACCTCCATGAGGCGGCCGTACAGCTCGACGATGCGCGCCCAATCGGTGGCCTCGAAGCTGGGGGCCACGGCGTGGACGGCGGCGATGCCCGCCTGCAGGTGGTATTCGGTGAGCCTGCCGCCTTCGGCGCACTTTCCAAGGCTGCGGAGGCCTTCCTGGATCCAGCGGCGGTCCCACAGGAGGCGGTCCTGCTCGCCCAGCAGGAATAGATCGCCGCCCTGGTCCACGCGCGCCGGAATGCGTGAGGCTTGCAGCAGCATCAGGGCCAGCAATGCGTGGGCCTCCGGCAACTCCGTTGCCGGGTGGCCGGCCACCAGCCGGCCCAGGCGGATGGCTTCCTGGCAGAGGTCGGCGCGCACCAGGTCCTGTCCCTGGTGGGCCGCGTAGCCCTCGTTGAACATCAGGTAAAGGACTTCGAGGACCGAGTCGAGCCGCGAGCACAGCTCGGCCGCGGGCGGCATCTCGAACGGGATCTGCTCACGGCGGATCTGCCGCTTGGCGCGCACCAGCCGCTGGGCGATGGAAGGCTCGCGCGCCAGGAACGAGCGCGCAATCTCTCCGACGCTGAATCCGCCGACGGTTTTTAGCGTCAGAGCCACCCGCGCCTCGCGGGTCAGCGCCGGGTGACAGGTCATGAACATCATGCTCAATTCGTCGTCCGCCAGGTCTCCATCTCCCGAAGCGGCGGAGCTGCCGTTCGGACGCGGAGCGGTGGCCGCCATCGCCAACAGTTCACCGGACTTTTCCCGCAACGACGCGTCGCGCCGAAGCAGGTCGAGCGCGCGGTTCTTCGCCACCTGGAAAAGCCAGCCGGCGGGATTGTCCGGCAGCCCGCGGTACGGCCACTGTTGCAGCGCCTTGAGCAGCGCCTCCTGGACCACCTCCTCGGCTAGGCCGAGGTTCTGCGGGCCGAAAATACGGGTCAGAGTGGAAACCATCTGCCCCGCCTGGTGCCGGAACAGATGGTCCACCAGCCCGCCAACTTCCCGAGCCTGGCTGATCGAAGGCGGCATTTCACAGGGACTCGTCACAAAGTGGTCACATCGGCTCGATTTCGCGGATCTCGATGGTCCCGAATTCCAGGTGCGGGTTGTCCTTCGAGAGCTGCACCGCCTCGTCGTAGTTCTTCGCGTCTACCAGGTAGAAGCCGCCGACCACTTCCTTGGTTTCGGCAAAGGGGCCGTCCTTCACGGTCATCTTCGGTCCGGCGCCGCGCAGGACGCGGCCCTGACCGTCACGCAGCTTCTCGCCGCTCAGCAGATTGCCGGCTTTGGCCGTCTTCTCCGACCATTTCATGTACTTCTCGATAATCGCCTGGATCGCTTCCGGGCTGAGGTCGGCCGGGGGCGGCCCCGACGCTTCGTATAGCAACAGCAGGTACTTGGGCATCTTTTCTCCTTTTCGCGTTTTTTGAGACGGCGTCCGGCTTTGCTTCCGTCCCGAGTATAGACGAACGGCCCGCGCGAAAATCGACAGGAAGCCGCCGCAAGTCGCCGAAACCCGCATGTCTCGCGCGCCGTCAGTTGCTAAGGGGGGATTTTGCTGATGGTGTGTGTTCGAGGAGGTCCGGATGAGGGTCAACAAGTTGTCTGTACTCATGTCGTCATTGTGCCTGGCAGGTGCCGGGCTGATTTGGGATGGTCAGGTCCGCGCGGACGAGCCTAAGAAGACCACAGTGATCGTTGAGACCGAGGAAAAGAAACCCGGAATCAAAGAGGGCGCGAAGGAGATCGGTGAGGGTGGCAAGCGCATCGGTCGAGGAACGGCGCGAACGTCGAAAGCCGTGGCTCGCAAGACCAAGAGGGTTGCGCTAAAGGTCGCCGACAAAACCGAAGACGCCGCGGTAGTGACGGCCAGGAGCACGAAGAAGGGCGCACTCGTGGTGGCCGACAAGTCCGAGGACGTCGGCGAAGCCACCGCGAAAGGCGCCAAGAAAACGGCCAAGAAGGTCGGCCGCTGGACCAAGAAGACCGTCAAGGGCGACGGCGACAATCTCAACGAGAGAAGGTAAACACCGCGGCCGCGGCTCAGGCTCGCCGCGGCAGTGCCGGCGGTTAACCCTAGCAGCCCGTGGTGTGTAACTCTGTACTGACCGCTTGCTGAGTCTGAGCTGAGTCGCCTCGGATCCCACTCAGAGTTTCACGGGTCCAGTGTAGCGGACGGCTTCGGTTTGCGACGGGGAACGGCCGAAGCGCGTTCCGAAGCGCCAACAGCCCCAATCACAGATACCTGCAAATGCGAGGTCGTTTGCAGATTCCTGTTCAGAGCCCCTTTTGCTATCATCGTCTTATGGCACCACGTC
>JBKKAI010000266.1:0-5144 GCA_046714815.1 Terriglobia bacterium
GTGCTGGGCATAGACTGGCGCATTCCGCTCGGCCGCGCCTGGCAGAGCGTGGCCGGCCGGCCGGCGATCCAGGGAAACCTCGACCCGGTGGCGCTGCTGGCGCCGCCGGCCGAGCTGCGCCGCCGCGTCCGGGCGGTGATGCGCCAGGCCGCGGGCCGTCCCGGGCACATTTTCAACCTGGGCCACGGCATCCTGCCCGAGACGCCGGTGGAAAGCGTGATCGCCGCCGTCCAGATGGTGCGGGAGTTTTCGGCGGGAGAAAACAACGAGTGAGCCGCCCATCGGGTTCCCCGCCGGGCGTTGCTGACTGGGCCGTGATGCTGCTGGCGCACGGCGCGCCCGACCGCATCGAGGACATCCCCGAGTTCCTCGCCAACGTTCGCCGCGGCCGGCCGCTGCCGGAAGCGGCGGTGAAGGAGATCACGCACCGTTATGCGCTGATCGGCGGCGGTACGCCGCTGCGGCGAATCACCGAACAGCAGGCGCGCGCGGTCGAGGCTCGGCTTGGGGCGCCGGTTTTCGCCGGCATGCGCAACTGGAAGCCGTTCATCGCCGAAGCGGTGGCGCAGTTGCCGGCCGGCCTCTCGCGCCTGGTGGCGATCTGTCTTGCGCCGCAGAATTCGCGCACCAGCGTCGGCCTGTACCGCTCGCACCTGGAACGCGCGCTGGAAAACGCGGGCGGCGGTCCGGAGATGCGGTTTGTCGAGAGCTGGCATGACCATCCGCTGCTGGTCCGCGCGTTCGCCGGGAAACTCTCGGCCGGCCGGAAGAACATGCAGGAGGATCTGGGCCTCGAGGCGCCGGTGATCTTCACGGCCCACAGCGTTCCGGAGCGCACCATCGCCGCCGGCGATCCGTACGACGCGCAGGTGCGTGAGACCGCGGCGCTGGTGGCCGCGGCCGCGGGACTGCGGGAACAAGAGTGGCGCCTTGGCTATCAGAGCCAGGGGATGACCGCCGAGCCCTGGATCGGCCCCACCGTCGAGTCCTTGATTGACGAGCTGGCCGCGGCCGGCCACCGCGCTGTGTTCATCGCGCCCGTCGGGTTTCTCGCCGACCATGCCGAGATTCTCTACGACATTGACATCCGTTTCCGCGATCATGCCCGCAAGCAAGGCCTGGAGCTGCGGCGCTCTGAATCGCTTAACGACAGTCCGCTGCTGGCCGACGCGCTGGCCGACGTGGCCCGGAGCGCGCATCCGGCCGCGCATCCGGAAAAGAGCCGGGGCCTTTGACCATGCGCGTGGCCGTGATCGGCGGCGGTATCTCCGGCCTGGCCGCGGCATTTGATCTGTGCCGCGCACGAAGCCGGCCTCCAAGCCACATCGAAACGCACCTGTTCGAGGCCGGGTCCCGCCTGGGCGGCGTGATCCACACCGAAATGGTGGACGGCTGCGTGGTCGAGGCCGGTCCCGATTCGTTCCTCGCCGAGAAGCCCGAGGCGCTGCAATTGATTCGTGAATTGGGGCTGGCCGATGAGGTGATCGGATCGAACGATGCCGAGCGGCGCACCTACATCCTGTACCGCGGCACGCTGGCGCCGCTGCCCGACGGCCTGCAGTTCCTGGTGCCGACGCGGCTGCTGCCGATGCTCACGACGCCGCTGGCGCCGTTCGCGGAAAAGTTGAAAATGGTTGGCGAGCTGTTTTACCCGCCCGCCGGAGGCGCGACGCCCGATGAATCGGTCGCCGACTTTGTCACCCGCCACTTCGGTCCCGGCATGGCGGAGAATATCGCCGCGCCGCTGCTCGCCGGCGTCTACGGCGGCGATGCCGCCCAGCTCAGCGCTCGCTCGACGCTGCCGCGCTTCGTTCAGATGGAACAACAACAGGGAAGCCTGGTGCGCGCGGTGCTGCGGGCGCGAAAGAAGGCCAGGCGCGCGTCAAGCGCCTCGCCGCCGCCGCCGATTTTTTCCGCCCTGAAGGGCGGCCTGCGCCAGTTGGTCGAGGCGCTGCAGTCGCGGCTGGACGGTTGCGCGGTGCACTGCGGCACGCCGGTGGAAACGGTGCGCGGCGGCAACCCGGAGTGTAACGCTCCGGGCGGCAATGGTTACACGCTGCAAGGGGCCGGCGGCCGCGGCCTGGGGGAGTTCGAAGCCGTCGTGCTGGCGCTGCCGGCGCACCAGTCGGCGCGTGTGCTCGAGCCGTTGGACCCGGAGCTGGCCGCGCCCCTGGCGACAATCCCCTACTCGTCGTCCATGACAGTCGCCCTCGGCTATCCTGGCCGCGTGCGGCAGCAATTGCCGCCGGGCTTTGGTTTTCTGGCGCCGCGCCGGGAGAACCGCCGCCTGCTGGCCTGCACCTTCGTGCACGCGAAATTTTCCGGGCGCGCGACGCCTGAGCGCGCGCTGCTGCGCTGTTTTCTCGGCGGCAGCCGCGACGAGCCCGTCCTCGAACTGGACGACGCCTCGGTTCTCGCACTGGTCCGCAGTGAACTGGCCGCGATCCTCGGCTTGAGCGACGAGCCGCTGTTCACCCGCGTTTACCGCTGGCCGCGCGCCATGGCTCAGTATACGGTGGGGCACCAGGAGCGAGTGGCGGCGGTGAAGCAGCGTGTGGCGCGGCATCCGGGCCTGTTCCTGGCCGGGAACTGGGATTCCGGCATCGGGATCTCCGACTGCATCCGCAGCGGGCGCGCGGCGGCTGCGGCCATTCAACAAACCTTCGATGGAGTGCGGCCATGAAAGTTGTCGCTTTTGAAAGCCGGCGGGCGAAGGAGATGGCCATACTGATTGCGGCGCAGGGCGCCGAGCCGGTGCTGGCGCCTTCGATGCGTGAGGTGCCGCTCGAGGAGAACCCGCGCGCGCTAGAGTTCGCCGCTGAGCTGCTGGCCGGCCGTTGGGACGCGGTGATCTTTCTCACCGGCGTGGGGACGCGCGCCCTGTTCGAGCTGATCGAGCAGCGCCATCCGCGCGCCGAGCTCGTGGCCGCGCTCGAGCGCCCGGCGGTTGTCGCCCGCGGCCCGAAGCCGCTGGCGGTACTGCGCGAGTACGGAGTGCCGGTGACGATTGCGGTGCCGGAGCCGAACACCTGGCGGGAGCTGGTAGCCGAGTTGGATGCGCGGCCGGAGGCGCTCCCGCTCCAGGGCCGCCGCGTCGCCGTGCAGGAATTCGGCGCGCCCAGTCCGGAACTGGTCGCAGCGCTCGAAGAGCGCGGCGCGTCGGTTTCGAGCGTCCCGGTTTACCGCTGGGCGCTGCCCGCGGACCTGGAGCCGCTCCGCGCCGCCATCCGCTCGATTGTCGCCGGCGAAATTGATCTGGCGCTCGTCACCAACGCGATGCAGGTGAACCACCTGGTGCAGGTGGCGGAGCGCGACGGCCTGGCCGGGGCGCTGCGCGCCGCCTTCGCGCGGGTGGTGGTGGGTTCGATCGGCCCGACGGCTTCCGCCTGTTTGAGGGAGAACGGCCTGCCGGTAGACCTCGAGCCGCAGCATCCGCGCATGGGTTTCCTGGTCAGGGAGGCGTTGGAGCAGGCTCCCGCGATTCTGGCGCGCAAGCGCGGGCTAAAGCAGGGCTAAAGCCAATGCTGTTCACTTAGGCGGTCGGCGCTTCTCGGAGCCTGGGAGCGTGGGCATCTTGCCTGAAGTGGCCCCCTGACGTGAGACAACCAGTTAAGACACAGTTCGCCGTTCGCTGGAAAATCCTGGACGGGCAGAACGACGTTACCTCAGAATCGGGGGCGGCTGGCGAAGCGGAGGCGGTCCCTGCTGGAGAGCAAACCGCCAAGGAATAGCCAGCCGGAAACTCATCCAGACGATGAGCGGGGGCGCGGTCGGAACGGGCCGCGCCTCCATCGGATGGATAGATTTCCCGATGCCTCAGAAAACTCATAAACAAAGCCGCCGCGCAGCGGCCTCCTCATTTCTCCTGGCCGCCAACTGGGCCTCGAACTCGACGGGCGGCAGGTAGCCGAGCGCGGAGTGCAGGCGCTTCCGGTTGTAGACCCGGTCGAGGAACCGGTGGATGGAAGCGCGCGCCTCAGCCAAGTCCCGATACTCGCTGCGGTACACTTCCTCGTACTTGAGCGTTTTCATAAACGACTCGCACGCGGCGTTGTCCCAGGGATTGCCTTTGCGCGACATGCTGATCTGGATTCCGCGGCTCTTCAGCAAATCGGTGTATTCGTGGCTGGCGTACTGCACGCCGCGATCGGAGTGATGCACCAGAGCGGCCGAAATCGTCCGCCGTGAGAGCGCCATTCGCAGTGCAGCCAGCGTGAGTTCCTTCTCCAGGGTGCGGTTCAACTCCCAGCCGATCACTCGTCGCGAATAGGCATCGAGGATCACGGCCAGAAACACGAACTCCTCCCGCAACCGGATGTAGGTGATATCCGCTACCCAGAGTTGATCCACATCGGTCAGGACCATCTGCCGGGCCAGGTTTGGATAGACCCGCAGCCCATGTTCCGAATCGGTGGTTACCACAAACCGCCGCCGCCGTACGCACAGCAGGTTGTCCTCGCGCATCAGGCGGTACACCCGCTTGGCGTTCACCGTCCAGCCGCGTCGGCGCAGTTCCCAGGTGATGCGCCGCCGGCCATAGCCGGGCATCTCCAGCGCGATCCGCTGGAGGGCATCACGCAGGTTCATATCCGGATCCGATCGCGGTGGCGAATCCGTTTCGTAGCGGTAAAAGGTGGACCGCCCGATCTGCGCCAGCTCGATCATCCGCTGAATCCTCAATCCTTGCCGCACCCTCATTTCCTCGCGGACTTTCTCGCAGATCGCGGATTTCCAGTCCAAGCCTGCAGCATCCGCTGTTCTTCGATGCGCTGCAAGCACCCCTTCAAAAAATCGATCTCCAGCGCCTGGCGACCGATCTTTCGCTCCAGCTCCACCATGCGGCCCTCTGACCACCGGCGCTTCCCCCAGCCGGGAAAAGCGTTCCCTGGCCCTTGGCGGAACTCACGCCGCCAACGGTGCAGCACATTCGCATTGACCTCCAAAGCTCGGGCCAGCTCGCCAATCGAGATCCCCTGCTCGATCTGCCGGATGGCCGTCAGCTTGAACTCCCTCGTGAACTGCCTGCGAGACAATCCCATGACTCATCTCTCCTTTCGATGGATTATGAGTCTTAACCAGTTGTCTCAGTTTTGGGGACCAGTCCAAAATGGAGAGGGCGTTCTGCCGTTAAGATAGCGGAGAGG
>JBKKAI010000267.1:0-2625 GCA_046714815.1 Terriglobia bacterium
GCAAATTTGCCTTTGGAAATCGTTCCGCGACTATGGTAGGCTTGTCCTATTCCCACCGGCCCAAATCCGGCGCCGGGGGGAACAACGTACATTTTTCTAGGTTCGTCAGGAGCAGACAATGAAGAGAACGCTGTTTGTTATGAGCCTCGCCCTGGTGCTGGCGGTTTCGCTGGCGTCGGCGGCAGGTAAGAAGGGGAACTGGACAGGATACATCAGCGACGCCAAGTGCGGGGCCAAGGGCGCCAAAGCCGAGCACGCCGGCTGCGCCGAGAAGTGCATCAAGGGCGGCCAGAAAGCGGTGTTCGTAACCGCCGACGGCGCCGTTCTCGAAGTCGCCAATCAGGACCTGGTCACCGCCCACGCCGGGCACCACGTGAAGGTCAACGGTTCTCTCGATGAGGCCACCAAGACCCTGACCGTGAAGAAGGTCAGCATGGTCGGGGCAGCCAAGGCGGAAAAGAAAGAAAAGAAGAGCTAAGGCGCCGCCACCACTTCCTTCGTGCTTCGTGGCACAGGCATTCTTAACCGGTGGCCTTAGGGGGCCGCACCGGCAGGAATGTCTGTGCTACATTCTTTCCTGTTTCTGCCAGAAGAACTGCCCCAGTGGTTTCCTGTGCGGCCACACCTGATCGAGCGTATTCCCTTCGAATAGCTCCCCGTTCTTCATCACCAGGCTGATGGACGTGCTGTAGCGGATGTTCTCGATCGGGTTTTTGTCGAGCACCACCAGGTCGGCCAGCTTGCCGGGCTCAAGCGATCCCAGGTCCTGCTGCAGGCCCAGGCATTCGGCGCCGTTGAGAGTGGCGGCGCGCAGGGCCTCGATCGGGCTCAGCCCGCCCATCTGCAGCATCCACAGCTCCCAGTGCGCGCCGATTCCCTGTTGCTCGCCGTGCGCGCCGAGCGCGATGCGGCCGCCCTTTTTCATGATTTCGGCGGCGCCTCGTGAAATTTCCGGGAAGAAGTATTCCTCGTCGAGCAGCAGGCTGCGACGCCGCGACTTGCGGTCAATCTCCTCGTGCGGCGTGAAGTGCCGCAGCTTCTCATCGGCGTGGATGTTGGTGTTCTGCCGCCAGTAGTCCTGCCCGGCCCAACCGCTGAAGGAAACGATCAGCGTGGGCGTGTAGACGGTGCCGGCGCGCGAAAGCAGCTCGGTGACGTCGCGATACAGCGGCGCGATCGGGAGGCTGTGCTCGAAGCCGGTGTAGCCATCGAGCGCCATGCCGAGGTCCTGCTTCAGCTCGCCGCCGCCCTCGGCGGTGGCGTTGATGCCGGCCTCTTTCGCGGCCATCAGGATCCACTGGCGCTGGATGCGCCGGTGCTGCATGTATTGCTTCAGGTAGGTCGCGCCCTGCGCCTTGTAACGGCGCACGATCTGCCGCGCGTCGTCGAGACTCTCCACCTTGGCGGCCAGGGTGGTCATCGCCGTGCCGGTGCTGTAGATGCGGGGGCCAAGAATCTCGCCGGCTTCCACCATTTCGGCGTAGGGAAACACCTGGTCGCTCGAGATCGAAGGGTCGCGCGTGGTGGTGACGCCGTAGGCCAGGTTTGCCGCGTAGGGCCACACCTGGTCGGGGAAAATGTCCGGCGGCGGCCGCATGTGCGCGTGCACGTCCACCAAGCCGGGAATGATCGTCTTGCCGGTGACGTCAATCACCTTGACGCCGGCCGGCACATCCTTGCCGCGCGGGCCCACCGAGACAATGCGGTTGTTTTCCACCAGCAGGTCGCCGCGCTCGATCACCTCCACGCCTTTCATGGTGATGATGCGCGCGCCGCGCAGCAGCACGCGGCCCTCAGGGCGGTGGCGCGGGACGCTCCAGGCCACCTCGACCGGCTGCGGTTTCCAGCCGGCCTTCGCTGCCAACGCTTCGTCGAGCGACGCGCGCCACAGCCGGTTGGTGAACGACCAGGCCAGCGCCCGTCCCCCGTCTATCCAGTGGGCATACTGCCCGCCTTCGGTGGTGAGCTGCTTCAGCGGCAGCGAAGAAGAATCAAAATTCACGACGGGCGGCTCGACCCCAACCCGCGGCATCGCCGTCAGGTAGACGTTGCCGCGCGCCACCAGGGCCGCCCACGCGCCGTCGGGGGATGGAACCACTTGGGTTCCAGCGTCCACCCGCAGATGCTGCTTGCGGTCCACGCCGTCCAGCCGCCGGGAAACCAGGTCGGTCTTGGGAACCTCGGCGCTGTCGGGCGCGGGCGTGCCGGGCGCCGGCTCCATGTAGTACACGCGAGTTCCGTCACCGCTGAAGACGGGCGCGACCGCCGACGAGCGCAGCGAAGCGATGTGGTGCGAGTCGCCGCCCGCCGCCGAAATCCAGCGCAACTCGTGGACATCGCTGGAATCGGCCGAAAGCCAGCCTTCGGCGGAACCCATCACGAACGCCAGCTTGCTTCCGTCGGGCGACCAGGCGGGCGCCGCGTAGAATGCCGGCGCCGAGCTCAGCCGGATTGGGTTGCCGCTTTGCGGGCGAACTGGATTGCCGCTTTGCGGGCGAACTGGATTGCCGCTCTGCGGGCGGACTGGATTGCCGCCCCGCGCGGGCGCCTTCCACAGGTTGCCGCCGCTCTGGTCCGACCAGCTCACCCAGGCGATCCATTGGCCGTCCGGCGAAAACACCGGCG
>JBKKAI010000268.1:0-3608 GCA_046714815.1 Terriglobia bacterium
GGGTGAGCCCGTCGGCCCCGTCATCGCGGCTGATGCGGCGCAGCAGGTGGATGGCCGCCGAGTTCAGGCGGTTGGCGATCTCCGCCCTCCTTTCGGAGGGCAGGCCGGCGGGCAGCGGGCGGAAAGGCATAGTTAGCTTACCTATAAATTAGCATAGCTAACTATTCTGTCAACGGGAATTTTCCAGCCTTCCGGACGATCTCCTTTCGCCCAGAGGGAAACGGAAGCGGGGGCGTTGCTGCGGTGTGGCCGCATGCTAATAAATGTCGCCGACCCGCAACCTGTAGCCTGGGCGGTCGCGATGCCCCGAATTCGGATTGGTCGCTGGAAGGAACGGCTGGCGTGGCGTGGTGCGAGGCACGCCGCAGCGTCCCGAGACGAGCAGATATTCACCCGTGAACGCGGCCACGGTCCGGCTCCTTACTTCTCCAGCTCGGCGCGGCTGGTGACCATGGGCTTGAACCGCCACAGGGCGGCCGGCTCGCGCTGGTCGCCGAAATGCGGCGAGCGCGGGTCTTCGTTCTGCCCCGGCGGCAGGATGCTGATACCGCGCACGGGCGCCGCGAGCTCGACGATCTGGATATAGGTGCCGCGGTTGGTGGCGGGGATGGGCGCGAGCGGCCGGAAGTTGATCATCTGGCCGTGGAAGCCCCAGGCGCCCATGTCGGGCGCTTCCGGCGATTTCTGCCGGAGCGTGGCCAGCGCGGAGCGCAGCGCTTCGAGCACCACCTGGTCGCGCGTCCTCCCTTTCAGGAAATCGTGCTGCGGTGGCAGGCCGGATTTCGCGCCGTCCAGCACGTGCAGGATCAGGCTGGGCTGCAGTATCTGGTCGAACGTCTGCTTTTCCAGCAGCTCGCCCAGCTCCTCTTGGAACAGCCCGCTGCGCATGGCGGGCAGCCAGGCATCGAAGATGCTCTTGCCGACGCTCTCCTCCTCGCCGTGATTGTCCCAGGCGCGGAGGTAATCGGCGGCGCGCAGCAGGTCCGCATCCTGGGTCTTCGACCTCTCGACGGCGGCCAAAAGGTGCGGCTTCAGGTAGTCGGCATTCGGGTCGTTCAGGCCGATGTCGGCAAGGATCTGCCGCATGCTCTCGACGGTGTGCTTCGGACGCGCCTCCACCAGCTTCTGGATGCGGTGCATCCGGAAGATTTCACCCCACACCGGGCTGTCGCTGTTGTCGTACCAGGGCGCCGGCTTGTTGTTCCAGTTGACGACGTAGCCGCGTGCCGGGTTGATCGCCTGCGGCGTGTGCTCGAACGCCAGCCGCCCGCGCCACTCCGCGTCGCCCGTGCCCGGCAGCGGCAGACGGGGATCGTGGCCGGCGGGACGCAGCGGCGTCTTGCCGGCCAGCCAGAAGCCGATGTTGCCGCGGCGGTCGGCGGCGAAGAAATTGTGCGACAGCCAGATAGAGGAAACGTGCTTGCCGAAATCCTCCACCGTCGCGGCGCGGTTGAAGCCGAGGAAGGCCTTCATACTGTCCATTTCGTGCCCGCGAAACGAGGCGGCAAGCGAGTACGCCAGGCCGGCCTTCTCGTCAAACTCGAGCACCGGCCCGTGCACCGTGCGGCAGACTTCCATTTTCTCCGCCTCGGCGCCGCGCACCGTGACGGTTTCGGTGCGGCAGTCCATGTCGCGCATCTTTCCCTGGAACTGGTAGCGGCGTTTGTTCTGCGGGTCGAGCTTCTCGGCGAAGACATCCACCATGTCGGTGATGCCCGAGGTGGTGGTCCAGGCCAGCTCGGCGTTGTGCCCGATGAGCACGCCGGGCAGCCCGGCGAAGCCCATGCCGATCACTTCATATCCCGCGCCGCTCAGGTGGACCTCGTGGGCGATCTGCGGCGTGGTAAAGCCCATCTGCGGTCCGCCGACCAGGATCGAGTTGCCGCTGACGGTGCGCTTCGGCCCGACGATCCAGGCGTAGCTGCCGAACCTGGTTGGCAGGTCGTGCTTTGCCGCGTAGGCCAGCGCCTCGCGCATCTCGGCGCGGGCCTCGGCATGGCGCAGCGCGGCATCGGAAAGCGAAGCGGAAAGCGAAGCCGGGGCGAAATAAGTCCGATGGGACGGGTCGGCGGCAACACGGAGCGTTCGCTCCGGGACCGCGGCCGCGCGCGGCTTCTTCATGTCCTCGCCGGTGATGCTGGTGGGTGAGCGCGGATCGTTCACCCAGTAGAGATCGTTGAAAATCTTGCGGGCCTCGGCTTCGCCGAACTTGTCCTTCAGCTTGTTCATGAAGCGGAGATTGCGAAGCTCGCCGCCGCCACCGGAGCCGAAGCGGTGCGCCATGGCGATGCCGATGGCCACCGAATCGGCCGCGTCCCAGGGCGCCGGTTTCAGGCCCAGCTTCTGGTAGTTCTCCGGCAATCGCCCGCGCGCCGCCGCCTGCTCGATGTAAGCATTGACGCCGTCGCGGTAGGCTTCGTAAACCGCTTTCAGGCCGGCGTCAAGGGCGTCGAACGCGGCGCGATATTCTTCGGCGGTGTAGCCGCGCCGCCGCATGTCGCGATCGCGGTTGAGCGCCTCTTTGCCCTCGAGCTCGGCCAACCGGCCGCGCGCGTCGTGCCGGTAGCGCTCCAGCTGCCAGAGGCGGTCTTCGGCCACCGCGTAGCCGTTGCCGTAGAACAGGCCACGCACCGTCGAGGCGTAAACATGCGGCACGCCGAAGGCGTCGCGCAGGATAGTGACGGTATCGCCGTTGACCGCCAGTTTCAGCGGCGCCGCTTTCTTTTGCGCCGTCGCCGCCGCAGGCGCCGGCGCCTGCGCCCGGCCCACCGCCGCCACCACCGACAACCATAAAACAAGCGCTACTGCTGCCTTCCGCATCGTGACTCCTTCAGACGGGTTTCCCGCATAGTAGCCGCCGCGCAAGTTCCGCGCAAACGGAAAGAAATCCTGTCGGGTTGCAAGGTCTGTGAACTTGGTGTCTTGGCGCCTTGGTGGTGTCTTTTCGGCCCTTTTGGTTTGCGGCTCCGCCGCTCTGTTTAACAATCGTCTGGAATCTTGTTTTCTTAGCAAGAATCAGCCGGCGAGAGAAGCCAAGTTGACTTCTCTGAGGTCGGTGGCCGTAGTCATGACTCGGTGTCCTTTCTGAGTGATTCGATAAAAATGACTTCCCTGCACCCGGTAGATGAGGCGGTGGGCCCGCAGCAGACCGATCCAGCGGCTGATGCGGGCCGCAGTGCGGCGGGCGGACGAGGGGTCTTTTTCCCCCAGGTTGGCCCAATCGGCATGCAGGTCTCGGTTGCGGAAACCGTTCAGCAGGAACTCCCCGCGCTGGATCTGGGCGAGACGTTCACTGTCCTGCGGGCTGATAGGACGCAAGGGACGGTAGCGCCGCCCCTTGCGGTAGACCGGTTGGCTGACGGGGTCCAGCAATGTGCGGGCCGGAGTGGACTCGCCGGCCGCGGCGAGCGCCTCGAAATAGCGCTCATTGGCGGCGCGACAAATCTGAACGCGCCGGCGAATATCGACAACCCCTTTGCGCAGGGGAAGCCAGGCCATGCATGGGTTTCCCTGCCGACTGGATCGGCGGCGAACCTTGAAGCGCCGCGGATTATTGATCGTCGTCTCGACTCTCAGTACGCTGCCTTGCTTGTCGTACATCTTGATCC
>JBKKAI010000269.1:0-3316 GCA_046714815.1 Terriglobia bacterium
GCGTATGTCATACTGAGATTGTAAGCAGGTTTAAGCAGGTAGTGGAAATCCCGAAGGACCCAGCCTCTTCACATGTCCGTCATAAGCCGGTCTCGGCGGCCACCCGGGCCTTTCGCCCTATGAACGCGCGCGGCCAACCCGCGCCAAACTGCCTGTTTTCCACCTGATAATAACAGGCGGAACAGGCTGAAGCAGCGGCAAGCCGGAACCGTGGAGCGCGCGCTGGCAGGTTGAACCTGGAGCTTGGAACTACTTGCCCGGGCCGCGGCGGTGGATGAGGTAGGCGCGGATGAGCGGCGCCAGGTCGCCGTCGAGCACGCGGTCCACGTCGCCGATTTCGACGCGCGTGCGCAGGTCCTTCACCATGCGATAAGGAGCCAGCACGTAAGAGCGGATCTGGCTGCCGAAGTTGATGTCCAGCTTGGAATCTTCGAGCTTGCGCGCCTCCGCCCGCTTCTTCTCCAGCTCCAGCTCATACAAGCGCGAGCGTAGAATCTTCATCGCCACGTCGCGGTTCTTGTGCTGCGAGCGCTCGTTCTGGCACTGCGCCACGGTTCCGGTGGGGATGTGGGTGATGCGCACGGCTGAGTACGTGGTGTTAACGCCTTGGCCGCCCGGACCGGAAGAGCAGAACGTGTCCACGCGCAGGTCGTCGGGACGGATGTCCACCTGGATGTCCTCGTCAATCTCGGGCGAGACGAAAACCGAGGCGAACGAAGTGTGGCGGCGCGCGGCCTGGTCGAACGGCGAGATGCGCACCAGGCGGTGCACCCCGATCTCCGACTGCAGCAGGCCGTAGGCGTAGTCGCCGGTGACGGTGAAGGTGCCCGACTTGATCCCGGCCTCTTCGCCCGCCTGCAGGTCATTCATCGTCGTGGCGAAGCCCTGGCGCTCGGCCCATTTCAGGTACATGCGCAGCAGCATCTGCGCCCAGTCCTGCGACTCGGTGCCGCCGGCGCCGGGATGGATGGTGACAATTGCGTTGCGCGCGTCGTGTTCCCCGCCGAGCAGCGTGCGCGTCTCCAGCCGCTCCAGTTCTTCCTTCAGCCGGGCGAGCTCCTGGCGCACCTCCGCGGAAACGTCCTCACCCTCCCCGGCCAGCTCGAAGAAGGTGTCGAGGTCCGAGAGGCGGCGCTCCAGCTCGCGGTCGGTCTGGATGACCTCGGAAAGGCGCTTGCGCGCCTGCATCACTTTCTGGGACTGCTCAGGATTCTGCCAGAACTCGGGGCGGGCGATAGTCTGCTCGATTTCGGCAAGTTCCCGGCCGCGGGCCGGGGCGTCAAAGAAAACTCCGGACGTCGAGGATGCGGCCCTTCACCGTGCCGTATTCGCGCTGCAATTCGTCAATCATCATGGCTCGATCCCTTCTGTCTTTCCGGCCGCCTTTTCCGCGCGCGCGGCCCAAATCACCAGCGCCGCCGCCGCGGCTGCCGCCAGCGCCGAGAACCAGTGGCCGAAGGCCACAAACGGCGTGCGGCCGGTGCGGTAACCGAACTGTGCCGTGAACACTTCCCGCCGGCCGGGCGGGAAGGCGCGGACCCGGCCCCAGGGGTCAATCACCGCGGTGATGCCGGTGTTGGTGGCGCGCAACAGCCAGCGGCCGTTCTCCACGGCCCGCAGCCGCGACATCAGCAGAAGCTGGCCGCGCGCGGCCGATTCGCCGTACCAGCCGTCGTTCGACAGGTTCACCAGGACCGCCGCGCCGCGCGCGCTGAACCGCCTGACCAGGTCCGGGAAAATGTTCTCGTAGCAGATCAGCGCGCCGACCAACCCGCCACCCAGCGGCTCCGCTTTCCACCCGGCGCGAAAGTCACCGACTTCGGTGGTGACCTTCTCCATGAAGAAAAACAGCTTCTTCAGCGGGACATACTCTCCGAAGGGGACCAGATGAATTTTATCATAGCGGCCCTGAAAATCGCCGGCGGCGCCGACGAGAACCGCCGAATTGAAAACCTGCCGGTGCTCCGGGTCGGCGAACGAAACCACGTTCACCACCATCGGACTGCCGGTCTGCCGCGCCAGCCGGTGCAGCCGCTCGCGCAGCAGCTCGTCGTCGGGGTAATACATCGGGGCCCGCATCTCGGGAAACAGCACCAGGCCGGCGCGCGATTCGTTGCGCGCATAGGAAACCATCACGCGCGTTTCGAGGTCGGTCATCATCTTGTGGAAGGAGGCCTTCGACCAGTCTTCGTCGAGCGGCGCCTGCGCCTGCACCAGGTAGGCGGTTTCGGGCGCCGCGGCCTCGGGCAGCCGCGCGCCGCCCAGCGTGCCGGCGGCCAGCGCAAAGATGCCGGCGGCCAGCGCCGTGCCCCGCGGGCGCGATGGGTTGCGCGCCACCAGCGCCACGCCGGCGCCGAACAACGCCGCAAGGAACGACAACAGGTAGACGCCGCCGAAACGCGCCATCTGCGCCACCAGCAGGTGGTCGGCCGGCGCGTAGCCCAGCAGCAGCCACGGGAAGCCGGTGAAAATGTGCGCGCGCAGCAGTTCCACCGCCACCCATAACGCCGGCACGCCCCACAGGACGTGCGGCTCCGGCAGGCGGCGCAGCAGCAGCCAGGCCAGCGCCGCGAACAGCGCGAAGAACAGCGCCAGCAGGGCCACGAAGGCGGCATAAACGGCGGCGGCCGCCGCCTGTCCCATGCCGCCGTAGTCGAGCATCACCAGCCGAATCCAGTAGAGCGTTCCGCCAAAGAAGACGAAGCCGGCCACCCAACCGAGCGCCGCGGCGCGGCGCATCGTCCTCCATGGGCTCAATGGGGATCGCGCCGCGCCGTCCACCGCCACGAGCAGCGGCGCCAGGGCCACCCACGCCAGAAACGACAGGCTGAACTTTGGAAAGGCCAAGACCAGCAGGACGCCGGTCGAAACACTGAGCAGTGCCTCGACGAGCCGGGGGCGGAGAGACAAGTTTTTTGCGGCGGTCAAAGGGCGGAAACGAAAACTTTGTCGGCCAGGTACGAGCTGCGCACCAGCGGGCCGCTGAACACTTCGCGGAAGCCGAGCGCCAGCCCGGCGCGGCGATATTCGGCGAAAACCTCGGGTTGGACGTACTCGGTGACCGGCAGGCTGCGGCGCGACGGCTGCAGGTATTGGCCGATTGTGGCGATGTCGCAATCCACTTCGCGCAGGTCGCGCAGCACCTGCTCGACTTCGACGCGGGTCTCGCCGAGGCCGAGCATCAGCCCCGACTTCGTCAGCACCTCCGGACGCAGGCGGCGCGCCGCGGCCAGTACTTCGAGCGACTGCTGGTAGTCCGCCTGCGGGCGCACGCGGCGGTAAAGGCGCGGCGCCGTTTCCAGGTTGTGGTTGAAAA
>JBKKAI010000270.1:0-4241 GCA_046714815.1 Terriglobia bacterium
GCCTTCACCTCGGATCTGTATGCGCACTCCGACATCAAAGAGCGCTACTACGCCTACCGGCCCATAGCCGTCCTTGCGTATTCGTGGCAGGCGCGGATCTTCGGCATCCGGCCGTTTGCGATCCACATGGTTTCTCTCGGGTTCCACGCCCTGGCCGGCGTGATGCTCTTTCTGCTGGTGCTGGAGTTCGCCGAAATCCGGGTGGCCTGGTTCACCGCGGCATTATTCGTGGCTCATCCGCTGCACGTGGAAGCGGTGGCCTGGATGGCCGCGTTCTCCGAAGTGCTGGCCGGCGCGCTGATCATCGCCAGCCTATACGCCCTGCTAAGCGCCCAGCGCGGCCCGCGCTGGCTGCTGGGAATCAGCTACGCGGCCGCCGCCTGCGCTTTTCTGACCAAAGAAACAGCCATGCCGCTTCCCCTGCTGGCCGCGTTGATTGTCGGCTGGCGGGCATGGCCTTTCTTCGTGATCGCCGCCGGAACCATCGCGGCGCGATACATGGTGATGGGATGGGCATCGGCCGTGCTTCCCGAACGGACGCTGTGGCGGCACGCCAGCATTGCCGGCTTTACAGCGCTGCAGTACTTCAAGAAAATGATCTGGCCGTGGCCCGTGGCCCCCGAATACGACTTCTCCCATTCGCTGGCCACCTGGGCGGTGTTCGCCATCGCCGCCGCGCTGGCAGGATTGCTGGCCTACAGGTACTCCCACCTGCGGCTGGCGCTGCTGGTGCTGGTGATTTCACTGGCGCCGGCGCTGGCCTCCAGCATCGTCATGTCGTCCTTGCAACTCGCCCGCGACCGCAATGCCTACCTGGCCATCATGGGTTTCACGCTGCTGATCGGCTACGCCACACGCCTGAGGGGCGTCGCGCCGGCGGCCCTGGTTCTGGTGGCCCTCTGGAGTGTCCTCTCGGTGGCGGCGATCGGGCACTGGCGGGACTCCGAGGCCCTGTGGACCTACACGCTCAAGGTGACGCCCAACTCCAAGACCGCAGTCTCGAACCTGGGCTACTGGTATTTTTCGACGATGCAGTATGCGGAGGCGGAGCGCATTTACCAGCACGGCCTGCAGTTTCGGCCCAACGACCCGGACTTCCTGAAATCGCTGGCCGCGTTGCGCAAAGGCCGGCGCCCTGACGGTTCGACTCAAGCGGCCGATGGCAAGTCCACACCGCAATAGGGACAGTGCAGATAGCCCGCCTGCAGCGCTCGCCGGCACTGAGGGCAGGTGGGGTTCCGCGAGTCCCCGCACTTCGGACAGTAATTGAAGCCGGAGCTCATCTCGGCGCCGCAGCTCACGCAGGGCGCGAGCAGCGGCCGCCGCACAAGGAAATAAATAATGAACCCGATCCCGTTGGAGATGAAGAAACCCACCAGCGGCCACAGCACCGGGTTCATTCCGCGGCGCCGGGCATCGCGGCTGACGTAGCCGGCCATCAGGACCAGAAACCCAAGGACCGTTCCGGCCAAAAACCCAATGAAGATCCGCAGCGCAAGCGGCCCCGCCCCCGGTTCGTCCTTGACAATCATCGGCAGCAACGACTGGGCTCCAAAGAAAGCCACTGCCGCCAGCAACACTGCCCACAGCGGAACCAGCCGCATTTCCTCGGAGAACTGCGACTTCCCACCGCTCATAAGACCCTCGATTCCTCGGCGTCTCCGGCCGCCTGCCAGCCGTTCGGACGCCGCACCATCAGGACAACAGCCAGCACGCTGGCAGGCATGAACCAGACGAGAAAGAACGTTCCCTGCCACACCATGTCCGGCACGGATGTCCGCTGTCCCGCCCAGGCAAAAGCGCGCCAAAGATATGGCGTCGTCAACAACATCCAGGCCCAGGACAGTCCGCAGGCGATCCAGAGCATCGCCATGTTGGCCCGCCGCTCGCCGAGCTCGTGCGCCCGCCGGCGGACTTGCAACTGCGTCGTCCGGACCAGGCTGGGACTGAACTGGACCGGCACGGCCTTCAGTGCCTGCACCAGGTTCCTTACAGCCGCAGCCTGGGCCGCGCAGGACGAGCACTGTTCCAGGTGCGCGTCCAGCCAGGCCCGGTCGGCGCCGGGCAGTTCGCCGCGGCCAACCGCCAACGCTGTCTCGATCAACTCCTCAGCCCGCCTGTGCTCAGCTATCCTCATATCGGGGCTCATTTGCTTCCCCGCTCGGCCGGACGTTCCAGCAAGTCCCGAAATTCCCGCAGCCCGCGGTAAAGGCGGGACTTCACCGTGGACAGCGGCGCATCCGTTACCGCGGCGATTTCTTCCAGCTTCATGTCTTCCTGGAAGCGAAGCACCAGCACTTCGCGAAAAAAGGCCGGCAACTGCGCCAGGGCGGCCGCCAGCCGCGCGCCTTCCTCCTGGCCGGCAGCCAGATCGAATGGCGAGGCGCCGACAGCGGCCGGTTCCCGCGGCGCCGCTACATTGCCGGAATCGGCGCCGGGGTCGGCGAACGCGTCCAGGCTGGCGGCCTTCTTACGCCGCATGGAGTCAATCGCCAGGTGCCGCGCCACGCTGAAAAGCCAGCTCTCGAACTTCCACCGTCCGTTGTATTGGTGGCCCCGCTCGAGGACACGGAGCCATGTTTCCTGGAACAGGTCCTCGGCGTTCGGGCGGTTGCCCGTCAACGACAGCAGATAGCGGAAGAGGCGGTACTGGTATTGCTCGATCAGACGCTCGACGATTTCGGGGTCGCCGCTCCGAAGCTTTCGCGCCAGTTCTTCGCCTTCATGCTCCATCCAGTTCACGCGCCGGCAGGCTGCGATTTCCATTCCACCAGGTAATACGAATTAGAACATGGAAATGTCTCAGGCCACGTGGCACAGGCATTCCTGCCTGTGCGCCTGTCGAACCGGCGCTCGACCAGGGCCATGCCAGCCGGCGGGCGGGGCGATTCAAGAATCAGTTGGAACGCAGGACTGTGCGCAAAGCACCGAGGTCAGCCGGGGTCATGGCGTGCAGGATCCGGTCCGCCTGGCGGCGCAACGTGCGGATCTCGGAACCGAGCGGCGCCACCTCGAACGGCCTCAGGACGAAGCTGTTTACCGCCGTGCGGAACTTCAGCCGGTAATAGGTCAGGTAGAAGCGCCGGCGTTGCGCGCTCAATTGACGCGCGAAGCTCTCCGCCTGCGCCGTCGGGGCGGCGGCGAAAAGCATGCCGATGGCGAACAGGCTTTCGAACTCTTCCTCCATCTGCGCGAGGACGCCCCTCATGGCCCGCACCCGCTGCTTCCGCAGGCGTGGGATGAACTCCTCGCCGCCACGCGTTGCGGCCAGAAAGTCGAAGTCCACGTGCCCCAGAACACGGTCCACCCAGGCGTAGGGTTCGGGCGCGGAGTAGAACAGGACTTCCAGGTCTTGCAAATCGGCCCGCCGCGGCTGGTGGAACTGGCGAAAGGCGGCCCAGGCGATCAGCAACGCGACCAGCGCGGCTGCCGGAAAGAATAGCGGGAGAGCCAGCAGAGGATTCATGGTCGAAAAGCTCTCACCAACGATGCGTTCAGGCCCTCCAGCCGGGCCAGCACAAGTTGCTCGTTCCCGATCGGCGGTGCGAAGGAGGCCACCCGCGGCTCCTCCGATCCGATCCGGTGCTGCCGCACCGCCCAGTACCATACCAGCACAATGCTCACATAACTCACTGTGCGCGCGACCGAAAGCAACACATCCGACCCGGGACCCAACCGATAACGCAGCGCCGCGATGACGAATTGCAGGACGCTGTTCAGGAGCAGACCCAGCAGCAGATAGCGGAAAAGTTCCGTGGTTCTCAGGCGGAACCAGGCCACGAACAGCAGGAGTGCGACGAGAAAGCCGGCATTCACCATGGGAATCGAGCGCTGCATCAGGTAGAGCCAGCTATTGAGCCACTGGTTCGAGCCGGACTCAATCGTCTGGCTCAGCAGCACGGCGGCGCCGACCAGTGCGGTGATACCCAACGCCGTCCAGGCAATGAACAGCCGGAAGAGCCTCCACAAGCCGGAATCGGGTTCCAGAACCTGGCGGTACAGTTCCATGATCAACAAAAACATCAACAGCCAGGCCACCCCACGGGATGACCAGAACACGATCCCGTAAGTCTGAGGGGAGAAATAGTGAAAGGCGATCAGACGGGGAATGTTCTGAAAGACCTGCCAAGCGAAAAAAAGCGTCAGAAACGGAAAGGAGCGGAACAGACCCGAGCGGACTATCTCAACAAGTAAAAGGGCCTCGACGGCCGCGCCGCCTATCCAAATGACCGACTGAAGGG
>JBKKAI010000271.1:0-4145 GCA_046714815.1 Terriglobia bacterium
TTCGAGTACCGCTTCCAGGGCCGTCAGGTTCGGCGGATGATCGTCCACGACCAGAAGCTTGAGTTTCTTCGCCATAAACGCCCTCGTTGCCGAGATCGGCTCTCGGTTCCACTCTGGAAGCAACTGAAGGGCCACTTTGAACCCGGCCGGCCAGGCGACATTGATCTGACTCTCGACCTGTGGCCCCACTACCGTCTGCCGGATGATGCCACTCATGAACTTCAGGAACTTACAGTAATTCTCCTATCACAAACATTGTGAATAAGATAGAGGGGGATGGAACCTCGCAAACTGAGGCTGGGGCGGCGGCAGCGACAATGGAGCCAGGAACAGGCCGCAGAAAGGCTGGGTGTCTCTCAGTCTTACCTGTCCATGCTGGAGAACGGCCGGCGTCCGGTTCGACCGAATCTTGCGAGAAAGATGCGTCACGCATACAACTTGCCCGCCACGGTTCTCCCGCCCGACGGCCGGTTTGCCCAGGTCGCGGACGCGGATTCGTTTGCAAGACAATTGGGCGCTCTCGGGTATCCGGGATTTGCCTACTTGGCCAAGTGGCAACGCAAGAGGAATCCTGCCGAAGTGCTTCTTCGCAGGCCTGTTGCAGAAGGATCTTGACGCTCGCCTTGTGGAAGGATTGCCTTGGCTGCTCTACCGGTATCCGGGCATGGACCTGGCGTGGCTGGCGCCGCAGGCCAGGCTTCATAGCGTCCAGAACCGCTTGGGATTTGTTGCCAACGTCGCTCGCCGGCTTGCGCAAGGGACCGGTGGCTTGCCGGCAGAAGATCTGGAGCGCCTGGCCGCGTTGGAGCGCCGAATGGACGACAGCCGTCTGGCGAAGGAAGATACTTTGTGCCAGGAATCGCTATCCGAACCTGAGCGGCAATGGCTGCGGGAACACCGTCCGGACGAGGCGCGCTATTGGAACCTGCTGACTGACTGGCGTCCGGAGTCCCTTCGCTATGCCGGCGGCGGCTTCGTGATCAAGAAGTTCGATTACTCTGCGGCACGCACGGCCGCCGATCCGGCACTGACGCGCCACGAGTAAACGCCGGCCCTGTCGGCAACGAGCCTGAACCTTCGTCTGTGCTGATTTGTGGTATTCTCGGCGCGTGATCGGCACCTTCCGGTGCAAAGAAACGGAGGCACTCTTCTATCGCCGGCGGAGCCGGAAGTTCATCAACATCGAAGCCGTCGCCCGCCGGAAACTGCGGATGCTCGATGACGCAGAGGCTCTCCAGGACCTTTCGGCAGTCCCCGGAAACCGACTGGAGGCGCTAAGGGGCGACCGGATGGGGCAGTACAGCATTCGTATTAACCAGCGTTGGCGGATCTGCTTCATGTGGCACGCCGGTCGAGCGGAAAACGTAGAGATTGTTGATTATCATTGAGGTGAGCATGGCCAGGACGAAAAGCAAACGGTTGTCCCCCGTTCATCCGGGCGAAATCCTGCGCGAGGAATTCCTGAAGCCCCTGCGAATTTCTTCCAGCGAACTGGCAAAAGCGTTGCGGGTCCCCATCACGTTGATCAACACCATTGTGCATGAGGATGGAGGAATCACCGCGGATCTGGCCCTGCGTCTGTCGCGCTATTTTGGCACTACAGCCAAGTTCTGGCTGAACCTGCAGGTGTCTTACGAGCTCGAAGTTATCGAGGATGAGCTGGGCAAGACTGTGGCGCGGGAAGTTTTGCCGAGACCTGCGTGAAGCCGATTCGCGCGATCCCTGCGAAATCCGCCTCCCTTGCACCCACAAACGCCCGAATCCGTGGAATCCGTAGTTCCCTACGCTCGCAGATTGGTTGCGGCTCGCCGCACTGTGAAGCTGGTGGGCGGTGCGGGACTTGAACCTGCGGCCTCCTGCTTGTAAGGCAGGCGCTCTAACCAACTGAGCTAACCGCCCACGGACGATGTTATTTCATCGTATCACAGGCGGGAAGCGCGGGGTTTCGACGGTGAATTCGGGCGGGAGCGGCAGCCGGACGCGCGCGCCGGTGCGGAATGACTCGTAAGCGGCGAGCACAATCTCGAGGACGTGCAGCGAGTCCTGGCCGGTGACCGCGGGCTCGGCTCCCGTGCGGATCGCGCCCAAAAACGACTCCCATTCGGCGCGATAGCAGTTCTGCTTCGGCGGGGTGACGGCCACCCATCCGCGGCCGGGACGCTCCCACCACACCGGGCCATAATGGTAACGGCGCAACGCGTCGGGCCATCTCTCGTACGGCTCCTCCAGGTACACGGCCAGCGGCGCCGACTGGTAGGGATTCACGATGTCGGTGGAGAAGCACAACAGGCCGCGCTCGGCGTGCAGGATGTTACCGGTCATCGCGGCGCGCGAAAAGCGATGCGCGGCCAACGACCCGAGCGCGCCCGAAACCGCTTCGAGCAGCAGCACGGCGTTGTCCTCCAGATCGTAACGGCCGGCGACATTGGCCATCGAGGCCGATACCGCCGCCATCGGCCCCAGCAGCGAAACCAGCATGTCCAGGCGGTGCGTGCCGATGTCCATCAGCGTCAGCCCGCCGGAGCGCGCGCCGTCGAAGCGATAGTTGTCGGCGCCGGGAATCAGGTCGAGCGGCTCGGAGGTGGTGGACTGGAAGCTGCGCACCGCGCCCAGCACACCGCTCGCCAGGATCTCGCGCGCCAGCGCCAGTTGCGGCTGGAAGCGGTGATGAAAGCCCACCTGAAGCTTCACCGAGTGGCGGCGGCAGGTTTCGATGATGGCGCGCGAGTCGGCCAGCGTGATGGCCAGCGGCTTTTCGCACAGCACGTGCTTGCCGGCCCGCGCCGCGGCCTCGGCGGCCTGGCGGTGAAACGCGTTGGGCGTGGCCACCAGCACGGCGTGAACCAGCGGATCGCCGAGCAGGTCATCGAGCGATGCGTAAGCCTGCTCGACGGCGCCGCTTTCGGCGAGCGCGCGGGCGCGGCTTTCGTCCGCGTCGTAAACCGCGCGCAGGCGCGCGCCGGGCACTTCCCGCAGCGCGGGCAGATGCTTGCCGCGCACCACGTCGCCGGCCCCGATCAGCCCGATGCCGAAGGATTCCGTCATTTCTTGTCGCGCCGGTACGCCGGCGCTTTGGCCTTCCCGCGCGAGGTAGGCATTCGTGGGCGCGGGGGGGTCCCCCCCGCCCGCCCGCCGCGGCGGGCGAACCGCAACCGGGGCGGGCAAGATGCCCGCGCTCCCAGGAATGCCTGCGCTACGGTTGCAGCAGCGCCCGGAGCTCGGCCGCGATGGGCGCGGCGAAGACTGCCGGATCAAGCGACTGGCCGCCCCAGGCGGCGGGATTGGCCAGCACGCGGCAAACAAAATCTTCGAGCGATCGGGCGTCCGGCCCCAGCCGCGCCCATTCCGCGGCGAAGAAAGCGGCGTGCGGATCGCGCACCTCGCCCAGCCCGCCGCGAGTGTAAAGAAGCACCGCGGCGATGCCGCGCAGCAGGCGCTCCGGCAGTTTCCCCTGCGACTCCCGGAACGACCGCACCACCGGAAAAACGCGCACGCCCAGCTTGGTGGCGCAGTTCACCGAGATGTTCGACAGCAGGTGCTCGACGAAAGGATTGGCGAAGCGCTCGAGCACCAGGCGGGCGAAGGCCTCGCTGGCCGCCCGGCCATCGTCACCCAGCGCGGGAACGATTTCCTCGATCATCGTCTCTTCCAGGTAGCGGCGCAATTCGGCGCGGTCCAGCGCCTCTTTCACAGTACGGCATCCGGCCAGCAGGCCCTGCGGCGCCAGCAGCGTATGCGGGCCGTTCAGCAGCCGCAGCTTGCGGCGCCAATACGGCTGGATGTCGGCCGTAAACAACACGTTGGGCGAAGCGAGGTGGATGGGAAAGCGGGCGCGCGCGCTGCCGTCGGGATCCTCCACTGCCATCAGGTAGTACGGCTCGGCGGCAATCAGCAATTCATCGCGGTAGCCGAGCCGCGCCCACTCCTGCTCCATCTGGTCGCGGGCGGGCGGGCCGGTGACGATGCGGTCCACCAGCGTGCCGGCGAAGGCCACCTGCTCCTCCACCCAGCGAAGGAAGGCGCCGGGCAGGCGCCATTTCCCGGCCAGGTCCAGCACCACGCCGCGCAACTGGCGGCCGTTGTTCTCCAGCAGCTCGCAGGGCAGCACCAGCGGAGCGCGCGCCGGGTCACCGCGAAAATGCTGG
>JBKKAI010000272.1:0-3296 GCA_046714815.1 Terriglobia bacterium
GCCGCGTTCCACAAGCTCCACGGCTGACCCGTGTGCACAGGCATTCCTACCTGTGCCGTGTTTTCAGCAAGTTAACTTCGCCTTAGAACCCGGGCACAGGCAAGAATGCCTGTGCCACACGCATTTCGGACTAACCGATGCCGGGAGAACCCTGTCTAACGAGTCGGATGGAAGCGAGCGAAGCAGCCGTGGTGGCGCTGGCCCGCACCGGGGATGATGATGCCTTTCGGGCGCTGGTCGAGCGCTACAGCCGCGGTATCTTTCGCCTTGGTTTCCGGATGACCGGCAACAAGCACGACGCTGAAGAAGTGGTGCAGGAAACATTCCTGCGCGCCTTTCGGGGTATGGGGCAGTTCGAGTCGCGCGCGGGCTTCGGGACCTGGCTGTACCGCATCGCGACAAACTGCTCTCTGGACCTGATTCGTATGAGACAGAAACACGAAGAACAGCGGGAACCTTCCCGCACCCGCACGGCGGAATCGGAAGCGCAGGACCCGACGCAGTTGCTCGCCTCCGACGCTCCCACGCCCGACCGGCTGCTGCTGAGCGCCGAAGTCGAGCAGCGGGTGGCGTTCGCGATGGGGCGGCTGACGCCCATGGAGAAGGCGGCGTTCACGCTGCGGCATTACGAAGGACTCTCGATCGAGGAGATCGGCCGGGCGCTCGGCCTGCGTAACGGCGCGGCGAAAAACAATGTTTTTCGCGCCGTGCGCAAGCTCCGGGAAGCGCTTGAGCCGCTGGTATGACGATGACATCACGATGACGTTCCCACGTATGAAACACCCGACGGAAGACCAGTTGATCCTCTACCACTACGGCGAAGGCGGCGGCCACTCGCGCGTCGAGCAGCACTTGCTTGGCTGCGAGTCGTGCCGCGCCGCCTACCAGACGCTGGAGCGCGTGCTGGCAGCCGTGAGCGCCGCTCCGGTTCCGGAACGCGGCGATGCCTACGGCGCCGAGGTCTGGCAGCGATTGAAACCCCGGCTCGATCACGGGCCCGAGCCGGCACCGGAGCGGCGAAGCTTGGGCTGGCTCGCCTGGCTCGGTGTGCCTTCGCGCCGCCCCTTCGAAGCCGCGGCCATGGCCGCGCTGCTGCTGGCCGCGTTCCTGGCCGGCCGCTATTGGCAGCGCCCGGCCGGCCCCGCCGCGCCGCCGCAGGCGCTGCAGGCGCAGCACGCTGCCAGCCAGGTGCGCGAGCGTATTCTGCTGGTGGCCGTCGGCGATCATCTCGATCGCTCCCAGATGGTCCTGGTGGAACTCATCAACTCCTCCGCCGGCACACCGAACAAGACCGTGGATATTTCCGCCGAACAGGACTGGGCCGAAGAGCTGGTGGATGCCAACCGCCTCTATCGCCAGACCGCCGCCGGCGCCGGTAAAGCGCGGGTTGCCAGCGTGCTCGATGAGCTGGAGCGCACGCTGCTCGAGATCGCGCACAGCCCGTCACAGGTGTCGCAGGTCGAGCTCGATGACCTGCGCCGCCGCATCGAGGCGCGGGGCATTCTGTTCAAGGTGCGCGTGGTCGGCACGCAGTTGCGGCAGCAGGAGCGCGCCGCCATCCCGGAAGCGGCAAAGGAAACCTTATGACTATGGGGGACAGATGACACAACAGAGATTGTTCTTGATCGCGGCGCTGCTTGCGGCGTCGCCCGCCGCGGCCTTTTACGGCCAAGAGTCTTCGACGCCGCCGGCCAAGCCGCCGGCCCTTTTCGTCCTTGAACCGGGCGCGCAGCCGCCGCAGCCGGCACAACCGCCGCAGACTGCGCCACCCGCGCGGCCGGCGCGCCCGGCAACGGCGCCCCAGCCGGCACAAGCGCCCCAGCCGGCGCAGGCGCCCAAGCCCAAACCCGACTGGTCGTTGATCGCACCCCGGCCCGGCGAGCGCGGGAAGTTCTTCTTCCGCGAGGAAGATGCCTACTATCGAAACATGCGCCGGCTCGACGAGCGGGCGTGGGACCGCGCCATCGAAGGCTTCGAGGAGGTCGCCCGCGCTGGCGGCCGCCGCGCCGACGGCGCGCTGTACTGGAAAGCCTACGCGCTGAACAAGGCGGGCCGCCGCGACGACGCGCTGGCTGCGCTGGCCGAGCTGCGCAAGTCTTTTCCTGAGAGCCGCTGGCTGAATGACGCCAAGGCGCTCGAGGTCGAGGTCCGCCGCCTCGCCGGCCAGCCCGTCTCGCCCGAGAGCGAAACCGACGACGAGCTGAAACTGCTGGCCCTGAACAGCCTGTTAAGCAGCGGTGTGATCGGCGGCGTGAAAGGCGGAGTTAAAGGAGGGGTTTCCGGCGGCGCTGAAGGCGGGGTCGCCGGCGGCGTCTCCGGCGGCGTGGACACCGAGCGCGCCATCGGCATGCTGGAAAAGTTCCTGCAAGGCAACCACTCGCCACGGCTCAAGGAGCGCGCGCTGTTCGTGCTGATCCAGAGCGGCTCGCCGCGCGCGCGGGAGACGGTCACCCAGATCGCCCGCGGAAATTCCAACCCCGACCTGCAAATGAAGGCGCTGCAAAGCCTGGGGATCATGGGCGGTCCCGACAGCCGCAAGGTCCTGGCGGAAATCTATTCATCGTCCAAGGACGCGGATGTGAAGCGCTACATCCTGCGCAGCTACATGCAGGCCGGCGACCGCGAGAAGCTGCTCGGTGTCGCCCGCAGCGAGAGCGACATGGAACTGCGGCGCGAGGCCATCCGGCAGCTCGGCTTCATGAACGCGCACTCCGAGATCGCGCAGTTGTACGCCTCGGAAACGGCGGTCGAAGTCCGCAAGGAGGTTCTGCGCGCCATGTTTCACGCCGGCAACAGCGAGAAGATCGTCGAAATCGCCCGCACCGAAAAGGATCCCGGCCTGCGCAAGGAGGCCATCCGCATGCTGGCGATGACGAACAAGGCATCCACCGACGTACTGGTGTCGCTGTACTCCTCCGAGCGTGAGGCGGAAATCCGCAAGGAAGTCCTGCGGGCGTTGTTTATCCGGCGCGATGCGAAGGCGTTGATCGAGTTGGCCCGCAAGGAGACCGATCCGGCGCTCAAGCGAGAGATGGTGCAACAGCTCTCGATGATGAAGTCCAAGGAAGCCACCGACTTCATGATGGAGATCCTGAACAAATAGGAGGCGGTATGGCGCGGACGATGTTCCGTATCGGATGCCTGCTGCTTGCGGCCACGGCGGCCCTGGCCCAGCAGCCGCGGGTCGGCAACGCGCGGCTGGAAACACGCGCGGCCGGCGACGGCCTGGAGCGCGAGTTCCGCGCACTAGCCGCCGCGCAATCGGCCCCGGCCTGGATTGGCTATGCCGTGCCGCT
>JBKKAI010000273.1:0-3275 GCA_046714815.1 Terriglobia bacterium
CCTGACGATCGAGCGTGATGTGCTGCGGGCCATGTGCCAGGGCGCCGCCGGCGGGCCCGTGTGGGAAGACGGAATGCGCCTGCTCGCCGGCTACCGCTTCGGTGAAGTCATGCACCAGATGGTCTTCGAGGCGCTGCAGCAGATCCAGTCGCCGCGCCCCGAAGTAATCCGCGAGCACCTGCAGCGGAAACTGGCGCGCGCCGGCTTCCCCGACCTGAGCCTGAGCGCGTTCTTCGAGCCGCACGGCCTGGATTACGCCCGCGCCGTCGAGCTCATCGAGCAACTCACCCGCTCCTGATCCGCGCCCGCGCGGCCTTGGTGCCTTGGTGGTTGACCGACCTTAGTAAAGGACGTCGTTCTCGCCCTTCTGTGCGATCAGATTCTGGGCGACGGCCAGTATCTTGTCGCGGCGCTGAATGATGGCCTTGACTTCCGACTTGCTCAGGTGCGGCTTGGTCTTCGCTTCGATTTCGGCTGCGTCCAGTTGCTTCAGCTTGTCCAGCAACTGGCGGTCAAAGCGGGTCAGGTTTTTCACGTTTTCGAGATCGGGAAACATGCGGAACGCGCGGGTGAAATCAATCATCCGCAGCTTCCAATCTTCGGTAATCAGGACGTTGCCCAGGTTGCGGTCGGTGTCGTAGACGAGCTGAGAAAAGACGCGCATCCGGTGCATCTGCTGGTTCCAGTTTTCCGGCTCGGGCGGCTGCAGCTTGTCCTTGATCCGCATGCCCTCGTCCCATTTCCAGTTCAACCACCAGGCGAGCGCGCCGCTCTTGCCGTTCCATTTCCGCTCCACCGTCACCGGCATCATGTAGTCGAGGCCTACCAGCTTGGACAGCTCGAAGGCGGCGATGTTGAAATGGTACGAATCGCGGAAATTCATCTCGGTGCGCCCGGTGGCGAATTGCATGGACGCCTTTCGCTCATCTACCGATTGGAACGCGGCGTCATGGGTGAGGGTGCCGTCGGACAGCGTCAACTTCCAGGGGCTGGTGATGCCCTTGCTGAGCTGCTTGCTGTTGATCACCTTCGCAGTGAGCAGGAACTGCCGCATCTGCTCTTCGGTCAGTTTCGTTTCATCGGCGGCAAACGCAAAAGCCGAGAGGGCCAGCATCGCCGCGGCAACGAAAGCGAGGGACTTGTGACGGGCCAGATTCATAGAGCACTCCTTGAAGGTCGGTAGCCGAATATACACCTATTTGGGCCCGGCTGGCAAGGGCGTCGGTGCGGTTATGGGCTTGCCCGGGTCCGTTGGGGCTTCCCCGCCTGAACGTTTGGGCTTATTTCGCCTTTACTCCCGCCATGGCCGGGTCTATACTGTGCCTCCGCCCAAGCCCCTAAGTCTGGGGAAATCGAACCTGGAGGCGATCCGCGCCCATTGGCGCTTAACAAGTGGAGGATGTCATGAGGAGAATCTGGGTAATCCTGGTGGCTATGGTCTTTATGACCGTTGGTGTTGCCACACAGGTCGCGCAGGCCAACCAAGCGAAAGAAAAAAAGGCCGGTGCGATGAAAGAGGAGCGTTGGAGCGGGCTGATCCAGCGCAGCAACAAGGACAATTCCACCATCGTCGTCCGCCGGGGCAACGTGGAGAAGACGGTAGTCTACGACGGCTCGACGAAGTGGACCAAGGGGACCAAGCAGGACTCCGCCGAAATGGGTGAGTTCAAAGATGGCGTGCGCGTCATCGTTCTGGGCAAGTACGACGAGAAGGGCCGCCTGGTGGCCACGACCGTCAACCTGCGTCCCCCGAGGTAGCGGTTCCCCGGGGGTTGCCGGAAACCAGTGATGAGCGATTCATGATGAGTGAAGAGTGGAGGCGGAGCCTTCATTCTTCGCTCGTCGTTTTGGTTCGCCCGGCCATTAACCTTTCGGTCGTCCACACCCAGGTTTCGCGAAAGAGCGGATCGGAATCATCAGCCGTCATCCGGCGAACATCCGCCTCCAGGTCGGCGAGACCGGAAGCGCCGATCTCATGAAGGGCGCAGGCCGCGAGCCAGCGGTCTTCCGAATGCAGCAGGATCCGCAAGGCCTCTGAGCGCGAATCCACCGTGGTGCGGCAGAGCTGGCGCGCAAAGCTCAGCTTCTCGGAAACGCCGATCTCCGGGTCCAGCATGTAGGCCAGCATGCGGTAGACGTCGGGCCGCAGCAGGTGCTCGATCACCTCGAGAGCGTTGGCCTCCAACTGCGGGCGGCCGGAGGTTAACCCGGCATAGGCGTTGTGGATGTCGCCCGGGGGATACAGCAGTCCCAACAGGCGGAAAATCCGTTCGAATTCATGGTCCATGCGCTCGTGCAGCGCGCGTACCAGCACCGGCTCCTTGCCGGGAGAGCGTCCCGACTTTTTGTGCTCCGGCGCAAACGCGGCCAGTATCTGGAACGAACGGTAATAGCCGATCAGCTCGGCATTCAGCATATCCTCGAATTCCGGCTGCGTCGGCAGAAGCCGCGGCTCGCGCCGGCGCACTTTATTCAGTCCCTTGAGGACTTCGAAGCGCAGCGCGGCGTCGGCCTGCACCAGACTGTTGGCCAGGACGGCGGCCGATTGCGCGGTGGGAATCCGGGCCAGCACCGACGGGATCCGGCGGCGGATCAACAGCGGCACCTTGTCGTCGTTCAGATAATCCTGCAGCGTGCCGACGGCGCGCTCGCCGTACTGCACCAAAGTGGCGCGGGCCACCGAGACGACGCGGCGGTCGCCCAGTGTTTCAATCGCCAGCGGCAGGAATTCGCGGCCCTGGATGCGGCCGGCGCTCAGCAGGGCCTGTTCGAGCACCTCGGTTTCCTGGTCGCGCAACAGCTTCAGCAGTTCGGCGTGCAGGTCCGACGGCGGCGGAATCACGCCGAGCACCCGCGCCGCTTCGGCGCGCGAGCGGTTGCGCTCCGGCCCGGAGCGCGCCAGCATCGTCTCCAGGATCAATTGCGCGGCGGCGAAGTTCTCCAGCCGTCCCGTGCGCGCCAGAAAAGCCACCATCGAGCCCTGGATCGAGTAATCGGGCAGATTGGTTTCCGCGCCCAACAGGCTGATGGGGTCGCGGCCCGTGTGCACCACCAGGTAGTGCAGCACCTCGGCGCGGACATCGGGGGATTCGTCCCTCACCATTTTTTCAACCTGCGGGGTGATGTCGCGGTCCCCAGCGTCGCCCAGCAGCCGCAGCGCGCGCAGGCGGACCGCCGCCGAGGGATGTTCGAGCAGGCCGCGCAGCGTGGGATGCGACCCGGTGCTTTGGCCCATCTCAAACAGGCTCAAGCCGTAGAGCACCTGCTCCTCGTCG
>JBKKAI010000274.1:0-4335 GCA_046714815.1 Terriglobia bacterium
GCGTATGTCATAATAAGATTATAAGGAAGCAGTAGCAATCCCGTGGGACCGGCAGGTGCGCGCGCAAGGGCCTGACTTTGAACCCCTTCAACCTGTCAGTCATTGCACCGGTCGCGGCCACCCCAGCGCCAAACTGCCTGTTTTCCACCTGAAAATAACAGGCGGAACAGGCTGGGGAGCCACCATCTATGAGACATCAATCAGGGGACCAGCACGCGGCGGTGGCCGCTGCTGGTGGTGAGGAATGGGTGCTAAGGCCACGGGCAAAACAGGCCCCGAGCGGCGTAGAATGGGCGGCTATGCGCAGACTGCTGATCCTTGCCGCCGCCGCACTGGCTCTCTTGCTTCTCGCGCCGTGGAAGACAGCGCGGCCGCGGGCACAGCAAACGCGCCCCGAGCGCGCGACGCCCGGCAACATCCTGGTGAACGTCCGCTTCGGCCTGAATGATCGCGCCACGGCGGACTGGAGCGGCAGCGTCGAGATTGCGGCCGGACGGCTGGAAAAGATCGAGGGCTGGCATTTCCCGCAAGGTCCGAATGTTCCGGCGTCGCGCATCACCGGAGCGAACACCTGGACCTCGAACTCGCTGCCCAGCCAGCCACCGGCGCTGCAAGTGGACCTGTCGCCGGTGCTGCCCGGCCCGCGGCCCGTATGGCCGCTGGGCCTGCTGCTGTTCCTCAGCGGCGACGAGCAAACACGAGTCACGCTGCGTTTCGCGCAACAGGAGCCGGTGACCTTCGCGATTGGCGGTTTCGGCGACACGCAGACGCTGCTCGGTGGCGCGGTGGAGGCCGAGCGCCTGCCGCGGCTGTATCGCGTCGGCGGCGAGCAGGGTGAAGCCGACCACCCGAGCGTCGCGGTAGCCGCCGACGGCGCCGCCTGGGTGGCCTGGCAGGAGTACCGCGGCGGCAGCGAGCGGATACTGGCGCGGCGATTCGCGGGCGGCGCATGGTCCGAGCCGCATGTTGTGGCCGACGGCGGCGATTTCTTCAAGACCGCCATCGCGCAATCCGGCGATTCGCGAATGTGGGTGGTCTGGTCGGCGCGCGAGAACGCCGGCGGCCCCCCGGAGCGTAACGCTCCGGGCGGCTGGCGCCTCTGGGGACGTAGTTTCGACGGCGCGCGCTGGTCCGCGCCGGAAACGCTGAGCGATTCAGCCGGCCCCAATTTTCACCACAAGCTCGTCGCCGACCGCAGCGGACGTTTGTGGCTGGTATGGCAGGGATTCGCCGCGGGCCAGTCCGACATCTTCCTGCGCATTTACGACGCCGGGATCTGGAAGCCGGCCGAGCGGGTCAGCACCGGCAGCGCCAACGACTGGGAGCCCTCGGTCGCCGTGGATACCGATGGGCGCGGCTGGATCGTGTGGGATACCTACACCGGCAGTTACAACGTCCTCGCGCGCAGCTACCACAACGGCAGCTTCTCAGCAGTGCTGCCGGTGGCCAACGGGCCGCGATTCGAAGCGCACGCCTCGGTGGCCATGGATCAGCGGGGCCGTCCCTGGATCGCCTACGATGAAAGCGGCGAAAACTGGGGCAAGGACTTCGGCTTCCTGGTGAAGGACCGCGGCATCGGCCTGTACATGGGCCGGTCGCTCCAGTTGGTGGTGCTCGAAAGTGGCCGGGTGATGAAGCCGGACGTGGACCTGCGAGCGGCCATCCCCGAGCCGATGCAGATGAATCCGTCGCTGCCGTCGCTTCACGCCGACGGCCAGGGCCGCATCTGGCTGGTGTTTCGCTACCTGGCCGGAGCGCGCACGCGGGTAACCGACGGCTGGGCCGCGAATGGCGGCTGGGAGAATGCCGCCGTGCTTCTGGCGGGCGCAATGCGCAGCTACCCGCTGGCGCGGAGCCTGGGTAGAAATGACGGCCGCGCCGCCGCCGCCGCCTACCCGGCGGGACTGGCTGTCGCTTATGCCACAGACCACCGGCCGTTCCTGAGCGGCAACGCGCAGGATTACGGTGTCTATCTATCCGAGGTTCCCGCAGCGGCGGCGCCCCCGGCGAGTGAAGCGACGCTGAGGCCGGCGGAGCCGTCCTCCCAGCTGGCAACGGCTGCGGGCCTGCCACCCGCCCAACTCCCGCCCCATCCCCGTGAGGCGGACGACGTGCGCCGCCTGCGCGAATATCGCGCCAAAGCCGGCGGACGCAGCTTTCGCATCGCGCGCGGCGATCTGCACCGCCACACCGATATCTCGGGCGACGGCGTGGGGGACGGGTCGCTGCTCGACCTGTACCGCTACGCGCTCGATGCCGCGGCAATGGACTTTATCGCCGTCACCGACCACGGCGCCGGCGCCGACCAGGAATATTCCTGGTGGCGGACGCAAAAGTCCTGCGACCTGTTCCTGGCCCCGGGCGCCTTCACGCCGCTCTACGGCTACGAGCGCAGCCTGCCCTATCCCAACGGGCACCGCAATATTGTCTTCGCCCGGCGCGGCGTGCGTACGCTGCCCAGCAGCCCGGAGGAGCGCCAGGGCAAGGAAGGCGCCGCCAAACTCTACCGCTACCTGCGCGAAACCGGCGGCATCGCCTTTTCGCACACCATCGCCACCGACCAGGGCACCGACTGGCGCGACAATGACCCGGCGCTCGAGCCGCTGGTGGAAATCTACCAGGGCTTCCGGAACTCCTACGAGCACGAAGGAGCGCCGAAAAGCGCGATGGCCGGCCGCCCCTATCTTTTCAAGAGCGGCTACCGGCCGCCCGGCTTTTACTGGAATGCGCTGGCCAAAGGTTACAAGCTGGGCATCCAGGCCAGCTCCGATCACATCTCGACGCATCTTTCCTACACCTGCCTCTACACCACCGGCCTGTCGCGGGAGGAATTGATGGAGGCCATGCGCGAGCGGCGCGCCTACGGCGCCACAGACAACATCCTGCTTGATTTCCGGCTGGTGGAGCCGAATGGCGCCGAGCACCTGATGGGCGCCATCGTCCGCGTATCGGCCCCGCCTCGCCTGAAGGTCCGCGCCGTGGGCGCCGCGCCGATTCGCCGCGTGGACATCATCAAGAACGGACGCTACATCTACACGTTCGAGCCGGCCGGAAGCGGGCCGGCCGGAAGCGAGGCCGCAATCACCTTCAGCGATCCGGAAAAGTCTCCCGGCGAATCCTGGTACTACGTGCGTGTGCTGCAGCACGACGGGCAGATCGCCTGGTCCTCGCCCATCTGGGTGACACAGAAGTAAACGAGCTACATCACCGGGATAGCCGTCACCCGCGCGTTGGCGCGGGCCGTGCTATACAATATGGATGGGGAGCCTGGACCTCCCGGACCTCCGTACTATTTCCTCGCTCTCTTGTTTTTTGCTAGACTTTGCCGCATTACATGGCTCTGTTTGCCCGTCCCAGTTCGGAACGCGTCCGTTCGGCTGTGCGCCTGGCCCGAGTTGCGCCCGACCTGCGCTTCACGTCGCTGGTTCCGGGCGTGGACAACTTCCGGCACGATGTGTACCTGAGCCCGAAGCTGCTCAGCTACACGGCGAATTTTCTTTACAAGCTGTTCCTGAAGCACAGCTCCGCCGGTGAGCTGGTGGAACACAACCCCGGCGCGCCGAAGTCGCAGGAGCGGAACGAGTTCAAGCGATTGCTGCAGGAGGTGCTGCTGGCCGCACTGAGCCGCGCGAAGACGGCGCGCAACCCGGAGATTGACCTGCTGGCCAACGCCGCGGTTTTCAAGTACCTGAACTGGGAGCTGCAACAGCAGTACGCCCGCATCCTGCAGGAGGCCCGCAACAAGCTGAAGATGTTCGAGGGGCCGCGCCACGAGAGGAACGTGCGGGCGTTCAAGCTCAAGGAATTGTTCAGCGAATACCAGACGCACAAGAAGAACATCCTGCGGCGTGTTTCGAGCGAGCTGCTGCAACTCGTCAACGAGGTGCAGGCCGACGCGGTGCGCCGCACCCGCGAGTCGTTCTTCGGCGCCGAAGCCGGACAGTGGTTCGCCTACTTTTCGAACCCGCTGGTGTTCACCGACAACGGCCGCGACGACTACATCCACCTGGCCAAATACGCGCTGTTCGGCAATTTCAACAAAGACCCCGACCTGTACGAAAACGTCGAGGAGTGGCTGAAAACCATGCTCGCCTGGTTGGATGCCGCCGGGCCGGAGGCGCTCGAGCTGGAAAACTGCCGCCAGGAGCACCAGACGCTGGCCGCCGAAACCGATGCGCTGCGCCAGCAGGCGAACCCCGCGGAGAAGTCGCGCGGGTTCAGCCGGCTGTTCGGATCGCGGCCCGAACCGGCTGCGGCAGCGCCGCCGCAGGACCTGGTCAACCGCCTCCGCATGCAGGAGGTGAAACTGGCGCAGTCGGCCGAGCACCTGAAGGT
>JBKKAI010000275.1:0-2503 GCA_046714815.1 Terriglobia bacterium
CGCAGAGCGGGCGGTACTGGTATTGGTTTTTCCTATAAGTCCAGTAGGGAACTGGTCTTGGACGTGATGCGTGTCACGGGCGCACAGTGGGGATCAAATTCCTATGACCGAAAGGACAAAGATGTCCAGCAAGCTAACGCCGTCTTCGGCAGCGGTGTCCTCCCCTGAACGGACGGACGTTCGTGCCGCCCTGCTGGGTGGTAAGACTTTCCGGAGTTTGAGTGAGCAGAAGCTCTCCCCGCGGGAGGAAAAGTTCGAGCGGGCTCGACAGACGCTGGGATTCTTTCTAGCGCCGGCAGTGTCTATTATTTTCGCGCTGCTGCCGACCGGAATGGAGCATACCCAGCAGCTGCTCGCTGCCGTGTTGCTGGGCGTCATCATTCTCTGGATCTGCGAGCCCGTCCCGATTCCGGTCGGCGGGCTCATTGGTGTGGCCGCCGTAGTCCTGCTCGGCGTGGCACCTGCCGCTGACGTCCTGCGGCCTTTTGGCTCAACCACCATCTTTACCTTCATTGGCGCGTTCATTCTCGCTGCAGCCATGCTCAAACACGGCATAGCGCAGCGGCTGGCCTTCGCCGTCCTGTCCATTCCCGGCGTCGCTAAATCCACCTACCGGGTCATCGTCGCCTTTGGCGTGATCACGTGCCTGTTGTCGGCGTTCGTCTCCAACACCGCCACTGTGGCGATGCTGATGCCCACCGCCCTGGGCATCCTGGCCGTGATCGCGCAGCTGATGCAGGACCGCGGCGTCGTGAAAGCGGACTTTGACCCGTTGCGCCTGCGCGTGGGGGCAGCGCTGATGCTGATGCTCGCCTACGGCGCCAGCGTCGGTGGGCTCCTCACCCCGGTAGGATCGCCCCCGAACCTGATCGGCCGCGGCCTCATCGAGGAAGCAACCGGTATCAAGATTTCCTTCGTAGAGTGGACAGCCACTGTGGCCCCGCTCTGCGCCGCGATGTTTGCTGTGCTGGCTCTCACCATGTTCCTCCTCAACAAGCCGGAGATCCGCCGCATTGAAGGCGTTGACGAGTTCATCCGGGAGCAGAAGAAGCGGCAGGGCAAAATGTCCCGGGCCGAGATTAACACCCTGATCGCCTTCGGCCTGACCGTCACGCTGTGGCTGCTCCCGGCCTTCGCCAGCCTCATCGCCGGCCCGGACTCTGAGCTGTACACGTTTTTGGATGACCGGCTGGACGAAGGCATCGTGGCGGTCATCGGCGCCTCCCTGCTCTTTATCCTTCCCACCAACTGGAAGGAACGCCGCGCAACCCTTACCTGGTCGGACGCGGCGAAGATTGATTGGGGCACGATCATCCTTTTCGGTACAGGGATCATCTTCGGTGCCCTTCTCTCGTCCACCGGCCTGGCCGAAACCATCGGAAAGGCTGCCGCCGATAACCTGGGCGTCACCAGCATTGTCGCGATCACCGCCTTCTCGGCAGTCCTGGCAATCCTCATCTCGGAAACAACCAGCAACACCGCCTCCGCCGCCGTGGTTGTTCCGATCGTTATCCCGTTGTGTGTCGCGATGGGAGTTGACCCGCTTGTCCCGGCCTTGGCAGCCACATTCGCTGCATCCTTCGGCTTCATGCTGCCGGTCTCCACACCGCAGAACGCCATTGTTTACGGCTCGGGGGCGGTTCCCATCACCCGTATGGTCCGCACCGGATTCGCCTTTGATATCCTCGGCGCCATTCTCATCATCAGTATCGTCCCGATCATGATCAGTGTGACCGGCATCGGCCAATAACAAAAACAATCAATCACAAACCGGTCAGATCCACATTCACATCCAGCGCCGGGTGTGGATCTGGCCGATTCTCCCGCAGGCCTGTCGTAGAAATCCGGACGCCCACCATGCACTGACAAACAGCTTGGCCGGGATAGGCGGGGGATCGGCGGAAGGGGACCAGCAAGAGGGGAACCTGGGAGCGATAATTTTCCCGGCGCGGGCACGCGGAACCGCAACACGCACCCGAAAGACGGGGCCCGCGCCGGGTTCACTCTTCTGCTCGTTACACGGCCAGTTTATGTGCTGGCCTCACCGTCACCGATGTGCTCACGAAGGAGCGGCCGCCACACCGGCACGGGACGGAACATCACGGTGCCTCACCGACATCAGAATCGTGCCGACCGACATCCAAGTGAACGCCGCCACCATGATTGACCCGGCCACTGCCGAGTCCCGCCAGTGGCCGGTTAGCGTCGCCCGATCGCCGCGACGTGCGCTTTCCGGGGTTCAGCCTTTACCCGAGCCGGCACTGCGCTGCATGAAATGACCGGCGGCAGAGCGGTGTCACTGGAATTTTCAGTCCAGGAGGGTCGTGTATCCCTCGGTCCGGTGGAACAGGCGACGCCCGGCACCGCTGTCCTGGAACAGCCACAAGTACCGCCCGTCAGCGGAGATATCGTCGACGCGTCCAGTGATCCGCGGATTTCGCTTATCTGATGTCAGGAGCAGGACCGTGTCACCGGGGGTCAGCTCGCGCCAGTTGCCCACTTC
>JBKKAI010000276.1:0-5521 GCA_046714815.1 Terriglobia bacterium
GGGGGGTTGCCCGGGGGTAAACCCGCGGGGAAACCCGACCGCCAGCATCCCCTGGAACTGCGCCACGTGGCTCCGCAGGCGCAGCAGTTCCTCGCTGACGTCGCTGCGCTCCACCAGCAGAGCGGCCTCCTGGGCCAGGCGATCGGGCGGCAGGCTGTCGGCCAGCAGCTCGGCCAGACGGTCGCGCAAGCGCCGATGATAGAACGTCTGGGCGCCGAGCCGCAGCGACTCGACCTGCTCGACGGAGCGGCAGATCTGATCGAGGCGCCCACGCATTTCCACCGCGATGCTCCCGGCTTCTTCGGCCCGCATGGAGTCCAGCCGCTCCAGCGCCTCGGCGAGCGTGCTGAGCACCAGCGACTCCAACTCCAGCGCCTCGGCCTCGGCCATGGCCGCCGGCTGGTAGGTAAGCGCGCCGGGCACCTTCAACACAGCGTTCAAATCGGCTTCGGCGGCCAGCCCGAACTGCTGCCGCAGGCCGTCGTAGGCGTCCAGATAGGCGCGGACCAGGGCGCGGTCAATATGCGCCACAACGCCGCCCTCGCGCTCCAGCACGACGGTCAGGTCCACGTGGCCGCGCGAAAGGTGGCCGCGCACCACGCTCCGCACCTTCGGCTCGAGCGCTTCGATCTCGACCGGCAGGCGCAGGTGCAGGTCAAGAAAGCGGTGGTTGACGCTCTTGACCGTAACCCTGACGGCCGTCTTGTCGCGGCGCCCGGCGGCCGCCGCGTACCCGGTCATGCTGCGCAGCATAGTTCCAAGTCCAAAGTCTAACCCCAAAACAGCCACGGGGACACCGAGGCACAGAGAAAAGCACAACCGGCACAGGCAGGAATGCCTGTGCTACACGAACTGCAGCTCGTGCAGCCGCTGGTAAAGGCCGCCGCTCTCGATCAGCTCGGCATGGGTGCCGGTCTGCACGATCGTCCCCTGTTCGAGCACGACAATCCTGTCGGCGCGGCGGACGGTTCCCAGGCGATGCGCAATGACAAACACGGTGCGGCCGGCCATCAGGTTGCCCAGGGCCTTCTGCACCAGCAGCTCCGATTCGCTGTCGAGCTCGGAAGTGGCCTCGTCCAGGATGAGGATGGGCGGGTTTTTCAGCAGGGCGCGGGCAATCGCCAGGCGCTGCCGCTGGCCGCCGCTCAGCCGCGCGCCGCGCTCGCCGATCACCGTGTCATAACCGTGCGGCAGCTTCAGGATGAAATCGTGGGCCAGCGCGGCGCGCGCCGCGTCAAACACCTGTTCGTCGGGCGTGTCGGCGCGGCCGTAGCAGATGTTGTTGCGAACGGTGTCGTTGAACAGGATGGTTTCCTGGGTGACCATGCCGATCTGCGCGCGCAGCGAATCGAGCGTCAGGTCGCGAACATCGTGGCCGTCCACCAGCAGCCGCCCGCCGGTCACATCGAAAAAGCGCGGCGCCAGGTTGACAAGCGTGGTCTTTCCCGCACCGCTCGATCCAACGATGGCCACCACCTCGCCGCAACCGGCCCGCAGGTTGATGCGGCGCAGCAGCGGATGGCCGGCTTCGTATTGGAACGATACGTCCTCGAACACCACCGCATCGCGGAATCCGGCCAGCACCGCCGCGCCGGGTTTCTCGCGCACCTCCTGGTGAAGGTCGAGATACTCGAAGACCTTCGAAGAGGCGCCCAGGGCCTGCTGGAAGGCGTTGTTGATGCCGGTGAGCCGCTTGACCGGCTCATACATTTTCAGCAGCGCATAGACGAACACCAGGAAGGCGCCCGCCGTCATCACGCCGGCCTTGATCCGGTCGCGCCCCACCCCGAGCAGCACGACGACCATCAGCGCGCCCAGCATTTCCATCAGCGGCGAGGACAGCGACTGCTCGCGGACGTAGCGCAGGTTCACGCGAAACAGCCGGCGCGCCGCCTCGCGAAAGCGGCCCAGCTCGAACCTTTCCATCCCGAAGGCCTGCACGATGCGGATGCCGCTGATGCTCTCCTGGAGAATCTGGCTGATCTCGGCCACGTTGTCCTGGGACTTGCGGGTGGAGCGGCGAATGCGGCGCCCGATCTTGGCGGAGGCGTACAGCACCACCGCCAGCAGCAGCGGCAGCGCGACCAGGGCCAGCTTGGGGTCCAGCAGCGCCAGCACCACCACCATGCCCGCCAGCGTGAAACTCTGCCGCAGGAAGTCGGCCAGCACGTGGGAGACCGCCAACTGGATCTTTTCGATGTCGTTCACAATGGCCGACATCAGCCGGCCGGTGGCGTGGCCGTGGAAGAAGCGGATGGACTGGTGAATCACCCGCTCGTAAAGCTGGTTGCGCAGGTCGGTGACCACGGCAAAACCGATGTAGTTGACCAGGTACGCGGCCAGGTATTCGCACAGCGCCTTGCCCACCGTCACCACCACGATGACGACGGCCACCACGGTCCAGGCGTTGTGGATCCAGCCGGGAACGAACAGCCGCAGGTCGAGCGAGCGCTCCCAGATGGGAAAGCTTTTCACCAGCAGCAGCGAGTCATCGGCCGAGCGCGGATTCAGCACGCGGTCGAAGACCGGGCCGATCAGCAGCGCGGTGAGCGCCTCGAAGGCGCCGACACCGGCCATCAGCAGCACCGAAACACCCATCCGCAGCCAGTACGGCCGGACATAGCGGAGAAGGCGGAAGAGTTCGGGCATGAAGTAACGCTATTCTAACCCAGCAGGCTGCGGAAACAACTCGCACAGGCAGAAAAGCCTGTGCCCCGTTGCGCGGCTTTATCAGGCCGGGAGGCGGACGCGGAAGGAGGCGCCGCCGCTCTCCGCATTCTCGGCGGTGATCTCTCCGCCGTGCTCCTTGATGATGCCGTAACAGATGCTCAACCCCAGGCCGGTGCCCTGCCCCACGGTCTTGGTGGTGTAGAAGGGATCGAAGACGCGCGCCGGGTCCTTCAAGCCCGGGCCGTTGTCGCGAAACTCGGCAACCACGTGCCGGCCGTCCAGGTAGGTGGCCACGTTCAAGGTCGCGCCCGGATCGCCGTCGCGCAGCGCGTCGCAGGCATTGTTGATGATGTTCAGAAAAACCTGCTCCAACTGATGAGCGTCGCCGTGCACCTGGGGCAGGCCGCTGCTCAGGCGGCGCTCCAGGTGGACGTTGCCGGTCTGCATTTCGAAGTCGCGCAGCACCAGCGTGTCCTCGATCACCTGGTTCACGTCCAGCATCCGGCGCTCGGGTTTGTGCTGGCGCGAAAAGCTGAGCAGGTTCTGAATGATGCGGTGTGTGCGGCGCGCCTGGCGCAGCAATTTCTCAACGTAGTCATGGGCGGGAGGGTTCGCCTCCAGCGCCAGCAACTGCGCGTAGCCGATGATAGCCGTCAGCGGGTTGTTCAGCTCGTGGGCAACGCCGGAAACCAACTGTCCCAGCGCGGCCATCTTGTCGGTGTGCAGAAGTTTCTCCTGGGTCCGCCGCAGCTCGTCATAGGCCTGGCGCGTCTGCTCGTACAGGTGGGCATTTTCCAGGGCGGCATTCAATAAGCGGCCCACTGCGCCGAGCAGGCTCTCCTCGGCCTCGCTGAGCCGGCGCTCCGAGCGCCAGGACACCGTAAAGCCGCCCAGAATCTGTTCGCCGCGCAGGGGCACGACGTAGGTGGACACCAGTTTTTCCGCCGTGCGGAAGTCCAGGAAGTCTTGCGGAAGCTCCGGCAAATCGGCCAGGGGGAGTACGCCGCGCCGGGTGCGCTGGAACGCGGCGATGAATTCGTCGCTTACCTGGAACGAGCGCCGTTCCTCGCTCAGTTCGCTGAGGAACCCTTCCGACGCCAGCATGTTCGCCCTTTTCGCTTTCTGGTCCACCAGGTAACCGGCCACCGTATCGGCGCCGAAAATCCGCTGCACCTCGCCGGACACCCTGTGGCTCAGCTCCCGCGTGTCGAGCGACTCTCCCAGCATCTCGGCCAGCTTGTTGACTTCCGAGAGCATGGAGACGTGCTGCCGCAACTGCTCTTCGGCCTTCTTCCGGCCGGTGATGTCCAACAGAAAGCCCTGCAACTGCACGACGCGCCCGGATTCATCGCGGGTGCCGAAGCTGGTTTCGAGCGCGATCACCTGCTCGCCGTTCTTGCGCCGCAAGCGGACCTCGTATTCGCGGACATAGCCCTGCCGATCCATCTCGGCCAGATATCGCTCCCTTTCCTCGGGCAGGAACAGAGTGGCGATGTCAACGCCTGGGTTTCCCGCAACGGCCAGCAGTTCGTCGCGCTCGTAACCGAGCATCCGCGCCAGCGCGTCATTCAAGTCCAGGAAGCGGCCCTCGCGGCTGGAGACGAACACGCCCTCGTGCACCTTCTCGAACATGGTGCGATACTTTTCCTCGGCGAGCTTGCGGTCCGTGATGTCGCGGACCACGTGCTGGACCTCCGCCGTTTCGCCCTGGGCGTAGTGGTAGGTGGAGACCAGGAAATAGCCGCGAAGGTTCTCATCGTAAGTGTCTTCGCCTACCGGTGATTCGCAGAATGGGCAGTGCTCCCAGGAAGAGCCGGCAACCCGGAGCATGCGCTCCGGGTCGCGCGGCAGCACCTCGCGGCACAGCCGCTGGACAATCTCCACCGGGGCGCTGCCGACGCGGTCGGCCATGGCGCGGTTCACCCGCAGGATCCGGTATTGACGGTCGTGCACCAGGATCAGGTCGGCGATGGCATCCACCGTTTGCAGCCAGTCGCGATAGGCGTGGGAGAGCTGCCGCAGAAGCACGGCGTTCTCCAGAAGAATGCCGAATTGGCGGCCGGTGACCATCAGCGCTTCCATCAGCTCGGGGGCGAGCCCGCGGCGGTTGCGATAACCAAGCACAAAAATAGCCGCCGGGGAGTGCTCGGCGGCGCGCGTGCTGGGGATGGGAACCACCACCGCCCAGCGCAGGCCCCGCTCGGCGAGCCAGGCGGCGGTCTGCGGGTCTTTCTCCGGGACGAGCAGCGTGGCGCACAGAGGCTCGTCCGCCGCTCCGCGTGGGAGCGCTTCGGTCAGGAATTTTGCCTCCTCGCGCGCCGCTGCCTCGCCCGGGGAAAGCAGGTAGAACCGCGAGAAGGCCGCTTCGAACACGCGCTGGATCTCGGCGGCAATCTGCTCGGGAGCTTTCCCGGTGGCCGGCGTGCCGATGAGGTCGGCAGCATGCGCGGCTGCCGCCTGCCCCGCGCCCAGCCGGGATGGGGCGGTGAAATCGGCGGCCAGCGAGGCGATCACGCCCGGAGCGGCGCTCCACCGCAGGTGCTGCCGCATCGCTTCCAGCGCCAGCACCAGCATGGCCACCATGGCCAGGATGGCGCTGGCCGTTTCCAGCACTGCCGCGCTGCTGCCCGGCGGCTGCGCGATCACGTCGGGCAGGTGGACCAGCCGAAACAGCAACGCCGCCGCCAACAAATAGGGGCCCAGGCCCGGGCGCCGATTCCCGTACTGCAGCACCCAGAAGATCCCCGTCAGTCCCAGCACGAGGTAGCCGATCCGGCCCGGCCATCCCGCCGCGGCGGGGACGGCCAACGAGGCAACGGCCTCGCCCATTAGGGCTGCGCCCGCCACCGGC
>JBKKAI010000277.1:0-12126 GCA_046714815.1 Terriglobia bacterium
AGCGCGTTGGTTGTTCTGGCTTCTGGCTCCTGACTTCTATCCGGTGCGCAACGCCTTGACACCCTTGCCGAACCGCAGTTAGGATTCCCTATTGTAAGGATGTACGGCATTGGCTATGAAACCCTCAGTACCCTCTCCGCCATATCCCGTGATCCGACCGGAACGATCAATACTTGCGCCGATCATCGGTAAACGCTAGGCGACTTACCTTTAGCTGATTTAGCTGATTTATTGGGAGTTTCTGATAGGCTGCTCCACGTGCAACGCCGAGAGTTTCTAGTCGAGAGCTGTCGAGCGGGACTGGGCCTTTCCGCACTATACCTTTCTGGTTGCTCTGTACCCAAGGACGCCTTCCTGGAATCGCTGGTCGCCGGGTGGGAGGTAGGAATTCCGCATTGGCTCGAGGAATCCAAGATGCCCGCCGTGTCGATCGCGATCATTCGAGGCGGCAAGCTCGCTTGGCGGCGCGCGTTCGGCGTCAAGGACAGGGGCACAAACGAACCGGTGGACAACGACTCGGTGTTCGCCGCGTGCTCCGATACCAAGCCCGTGTTCGCCTATGGCGTCCTGAAGCTGTGCGAGAAGGGCGTTCTGAATCTCGATACGCCGCTGACGAAATACACGTCCCGGCGAGTCACGGCCGATCCACGCGTCGAGCTCATCACGGCACGGCACGTTCTCAATCACACGACTGGGTTTCCCAATTGGCGCCAGGGGCCGGATCTCCCGATTGAGTTCACGCCGGGCTCGAAGAATCAGTATTCCGGCGAAGGTTTCAGCTATCTGCAGTCCGTGGTTGTGGAGATCACCGGGAAATCCTTTGAAGACTTCATGCACAACGACATCCTGAAGCCGTTGGGGATGATCTCGAGCCGGGTCAATTGGGACATGGACTATGTCAAGCGGATCGCCAAGCCCCACGACGAGAATGGCAAGCGCATCGCCGGGAAATTCTACACGCTGCCGACCGCGGCGGAAAGCGCAGAAGGCATGGCGCGTTACGGAGCGGCCGCGACGCTGATGACAACTCCGAGCGACTACGCGAAGTTTCTTCTGGAGTTCCTGAACCCGAAGCCGGCAGATAATTTTCGGCTGACCGAGGCCAGCCGCAAGGAGATGCTGCGTCCGCAGGTTAAGAAGACCGATACGGCCTGGGAGGGTCTGGCGTGGGCTCTCGAACAGCACGAAGGGACCCCGATGCTTTTTACGCACGCCGGACAGGATGCAGGATGGTACTGCTTCACTGCCGGATGCACGGAACGGCGGTCGGGACTGATGGTCATGCTGAATGGCGACACTTACGTGCCGTTCTTGTTGAAGATGCTGGCCAATCCGTCCGGCCCCCCGGCCGCGGCGGAGACCATCTGGCCAGATTTTGCGAAACGGTTCTTTGCCGCCTGAGAGATCTCATCGCCAACCCGGCGGTAGCCGCCCCGATCTTGTTCCGGCGAAAGTGGCTCGCGACTCTGGGGCGGCTGTGCCTGCTGCGCGGTTTTCATGATTGGGTCATTCTTTCCACCCGTGTTCGCCGACGAGCGGGACGAAGCGGCATTCGTTGATGATGCGGGTGAGGAGCCGGCCGGGGGATTTCTGGAGGAGGAGAAGCTGCTGGTTTTCGCGGTCGCCGACCGGGACGACCAGCCGTCCGCCTTCGGCCAGTTGCTCGACCAGGCGGGCGGGAACGGCGGGCGCGCCGGCGGCCACCAGGATGCCGTCGTAGGGCGCGGCGGCGGCATGGCCCAGGGAGCCGTCGCCTTCAATCCATTCGATGCGGGCCGGGTCCACCATTCCGGCGCGGCCCAGGCGCTCGAGCGTCGAGCGCGCGGCGGCCAGCAGCCGCGGCTCGCGCTCGATCGTGTGAATGCGCGCCGCCAGCCGCGACAGCACCGCGGCCTGGTAGCCGGAGCCGGTGCCCACCTCGAGGATCTTCTCCGTGCCGGCGAGCATGAGCGCTTCGGTCATCACCGCGACCATATAGGGCTGCGAGATGGTCTGGCCGGCGCCGATGGAAATGGGCCGGTCGTCGTAGGCGTGGCCGCGGTACTGGGGCGCGACGAACTCGTGACGCGGAACGGCGCGCATCGCTTCCAGCACCTGCTCATCGCGGATGCCGCGGCGGCGAAGCTGCTTCTCCACCATCTCGGCCCGCTGCCGGGCATAGGAGGTTTCGGTCGCCGCGGCCGAGCCGTTGCCCCGGAAAGTCATGACAAGTTCACTCAGCGGAAGCGTTTCCGCCACTTGAGGTCAATGCCGAACAGGCCGTTGCGGTCGCGCACCGCGATCACCGACCAACGCGGGTTGATGGTCCACTCCACCTGGATCACCTGCTGCTGCGAGGAAGCCAGGTTGGTGATGTAGGTAAAGCGGATGTCCGGCGTCACCTGCTGCTCGAGGGTGACGCGGGCGCCGGGGTTGGTTTCCGGGCCGCCCACCTGCGGGTCAATCTTCAGGCGGCTGACGCCGAAAATGCGCTCGATGCGGCTGCCCACGGTGGCGTTCAGCGCCTGCGACAGGATGGTGTTGGCGCCGATGGACGGAAACGACTGCGCCGCCTGCGCCGCGGACGGCCCTTCGCGCGTGCGCCCGGTAATCAGCAGCGCCTGGATGTCGCCGGAGGGCATCGGCGGGTCGGAGCGGTAGCTGACGCTCATGGCATCCAGCGTGCCGTTGAAATCAATGGTGATCTCGTACTGCTGCGCGCGGGTCTGCAGGCTCAGGTTCACGCGCGGCTCGATGGCGATGGGGTTGACGAAGCTGATATCGCCGCGGTTCACCACGTACTCGGTCCCGGCGAAATAAATCTCGCCTTGCAGCAGGTTGATGCGGCCGAGCAGCGCGGGACGCGCCGCGGTCCCGCGCAGGCGCAGGCTGGCTTCCATCTGGACATTGCGCGCCTGGGAAAACTCGAAGCGCAGGTCGGGCGAAGAGACCACGCGCACGTCGAGCGCCAGGTTGCTCATCAACTGGCCCGGGGAGCGGGCCGTGGGCACGCGCGCAAACCCGAGCGCGCTGGCCAGGTCGAAGCGCCGGTCAAAGCGGACGCGGGTCACAATCACGTCGCCGGCGAGCAGCGCGCGGCGGGTGCTCCCGGTGAGACTGAGCTCGGCGTTCAGCACCGAACTGGTGCCCTCCGGGTAGCGCAGGCGCACCCCCTGGGCCTCGGCGCGCAGCCGCAGGTCGGCGGCGCCGCCGGGGTCGGCGTAGGTCATGGTGTCGGAGATGTTCACCTCGCCGCCGCCGGCCTCCGCGGTGAGTTTCTCGATCCGCATCCCCCGGGCGTCAAATGCCACAGCGCCGGCCATCTTGCTCAGCCCGGTGGGAAAATCCTGGACGGCGATGGCGGCGTCGCGGAACTCAGCGCGGCCCACCAGCAGCGGCCGCTGCAGCGATCCGGTGGCGCTGGCTTGCACCGCCACGAGGCCGGAGCCGACCAGGTCCGCATTGATGGTGCGCACCAGCGCCATGTTCAACGTGCCGTCGGCGCGCAGGTTCATCGCGCGTGACGACGGCGGGCCGGCCAGGCGCATCGTGCCGCTGACCTTCAGGTCGGTCTGCGCGCCGGTGAAGTGCGCCTCGTCAATCTGCACCGCGCCGTTGCGGTAGGAAACGCGCAGGGGCCCGGCGTTGCGCAGATCGGCCTGCTCGATGGCGATCTTGAAATCCCGGATCTCGGCGGAAATGGCCAGGGATTCGATCTTCTTCAGCGGGCCGGCGATGTCCAGGAAGCCGGTAGCGGTGCTGTGCGTGGTGACGCGCCCGCGGATTCCTTCCTGCAGAAACGGATCGAGGTCTACGCCGGTGAACTCCAGGCGTCCCTTGGCCGGGAAATCGCCGGTCAGATCCGCGGAAAGCGTTCCGCGCACCGATCCCTGCTGCAACTGCGACTCGATGCGCGCGGTGAGCTCGGTGTTGCGCGTCTCCAGGCGCGCGGTGAGATTTCCGACAGGCTCGCCGTTCACCACCAGGTTTGCGACGCGGATGTCCGCGTCCACCGCGGGGCGATCGGTGGATCCCGAGCCGGAGGCGTGGAACGAAGCCAGGCCGCTCAGCGACAGGCGCTCGAAGCGCAGGTGATTGATCTCGGCGAGCGGGATGCGATCGCCCGCCAACTGGAAGCGGTAGGACTTGTCGGCAGGGCGATAGTCGGCTTCGCCGGTGACCTGGGACGCGCCCTTCTTCATGACGATTTCCTGGGCGCGCAATTCGCGCTGCGAAAAGTTCAGGTTCGCGCGCAGGCTGTCGAACGGCTCGCCCAGCAGCGTGCCCGCCGTAATGCTGACCACGCCGCTGCCCTGCGGGTTAAGCCTGGTCCCGCTCAGACGCACCGAGCCATCCACCACGCCGGTGATCGGATAGTCGGCGCCGGCCAGCTTCTGCAGGTCGTTCAGCCGCGCGCCTTCCATCTGCGCCTGCAGCGAGAAGGGGCTGGAGTCAGTGAACTCGCCGCGATCGAGGTCCGCGGAGAGGTTCAGGCGGGCGAAAGAGCCTTCGCGCCGCAACTCGGCGCCGGTCAGCCGCAGCAGGCCGCGCGAGTACGCCAGCTCGCCGCTGAAGCGGTCCCAGCGCGCGCCGTCGTAGGCGAAGTCCACCGCTTCGAGGCGTCCTTCCAGGCTGGGCGCACTGGGGCTGCCGCGCAGCGAGCCGCGGAACTCGGCGCGGCCTTTGAGCTCGAGGGGCACCGGCGCTTTGCCGGGACGCATCGCGCTGACCAGCGGCGTCCATTCGGCCAGGTCCGTGGTGGAAGCGGCCAGCTTCAATTCGCCGCGCTGCCGCTCCCCGGTGGCCATCACCCCGTCGGCGGTGATGTTCGAGGCCGGAGTCGAGAGCACAGCGTTGCGGATCTCCAGGCGGTCGGCGGCATCGGTGTAGACGAAGTCCCCATGGCCGGAAACCGGAATCATGCCCGGCGAACCGGAGCTTTCGCTCCGGGCTGCCGGCGACCGGGAGGGTACGCTGGGCGGCGTCACGCTCGGCGGATGAACCGTCAATGACGCTTCCAGCCACAGGTTATGAACGTCGCGGCCCCGCTCGGGCGGCACCTGGAAGCGCCCGTTGATCTTGCCGTCCACCGACCCGGCCCAGCGCAGCCGGTCGAGCGGCACGCCGCTCGGGGAGAATGTACTGGCCAGCGCCGCCACGCTGAAGCCGGAGGCCTGCCCGCGGAAAACCACCTCGGGCACGCGCGGCATGCCGGTGATTCGGGCGCTTCCCGCCAAACGCCCACCCAGCACCGAAAGCCGGAACTGGGGAAACTGCAGGATGCCGGGTGAGGCTTGAAAAGGCGACGAGCCGGAAATGCCGGCGAGCTGAATCTGCCGAAGCTTCAGTCCCACGCGCTCCAGCTTCAGGTTTCCCGAGGAGCCGTACGAGCGGTCCTTCGAATCGTAATGGAGCGCGCCCACGACGTGCGCCAGGCCGCCGCGCAGTTCGGGGTGGCGGCTGGCCAGCGCCACCTCGTTCACGTCCAGCCGTCCCTTGTAGCTCAGCGTGATTTTCGGCTGGACGAAATTCGAGAGCCGGCCGCTGGCTTCGAGCGTGGAACGCGCGGTGGCTGCGGTCATCCGCGTGATTTCCAGAGCCGTGCGGCTCAACAGCAGATCCGCCTGCACCTTGGCCGGGACGGGTTGAGCGCGGGACGGCACCCCGGTATCGAACGAAAAGCGCCCGGCGTAAACGTCGCGCGCCGGCTCATAGGTGAGATCGCCCGAGAGGTTCTCGGCGGTGAACTCGAGCGGGACCCGCCGGTCGTTCCAGCGCATCTCGCCCTCGATCACCTCGAGCCTCTTGATGGCCATGTCCCAGACCTTGTCGAGCGGCCCTTTCCCCTCGGTGCGCTTGGTCTTGGGCTCGGGGACGTTCGAGCGTCCGCTCGAATCCACCGTCACCTGGATGTGGGGGCGGGTAACGCGCAGGAGCCGCCAGTCAATTTCCCGGCGCAGCAACGAAGTGATCTTCAGGCGGATGAAGACCGTCTCGGAGGCGAACAGCGGGCGAGCCGCGCCGGTTTCCAGGCCGCGAATCACCAGGCCGTCGAGCTGCACCTCGAGCGCGCTCAGGTTGAAGCGGTACCCGCGCATCTCGACGCGCCCACCGCTGAGCTGCTCGAGTTGCCGGATGATGCGCGCCTGCACGTAGCGCTGGAAATGGGCGGAGCGCAGGTAGATCAGCCCGCAGACGAGCCCCAGCAGCGGCAGGCCCAGCAGCGTGAGGCCGATGAATTTTGCGCGCCGCGACATCGTCTCCTCAGCGGAAGCGGACCGGGGTCTGGCCACGCAAGTCTTTCAGCCACGCGGCCGAATCGCGGTTGATGCGCTGCTGCGCCAGAATCTCCTCGATCTGGTCGCGCACCTGGTCGAGCGCCGGAATTTCGCGCGCGGCCTGAGCGCGCAACTCCGGGAGCAGCGTCTCGCGGTAATAGCCCTCAATGGCGGCCTCATCCACCTGAACGCCGGGGCGGAAGCGGGCCTCGATGAAGCGCGCCAGCGTGGATTGCAGCTCCAGGCGGCCGAACACCTGCTGCTCGTCCAGCCCGTATTTTTCGAGCGCCTGGCGGAAATCGCCGTTTTGGGCGAAATTCTTCCGCAGCTCGGCCATCTGCCGTTCGATTTCGGTTTTGGGAACACTCGCGGGGCGCCCGGCCGCCGCCGCCATCTCCTGCTCGATCAGGGCCTGATCAATCAGCCGCAAGGCCACTTCGCGGATACGCGCGTCGTCGAGCGGACGCAACGGGAGCTGGTTCACCAGGCTTTCGAAACGGTGGACGCTCTGCACGTCGCTGAGGGTAATCACGCGTTTCCCGACCGTGGCCACGATGCGGTCCACGATCTCGGCAAACGCCGGCGCGGCCCCCAGCGCCGCGGCGAAAGCCGCGATGACCAGTCTGAAAATGAGCAGCCGCGGTAGCATCAGAACGTTTGCCCGATCGAGAAAAAAAACTGGAAGTGGCTGAGGCGGCGCGACTCGACGCGCCCGGTCCGCGCCAGCAACTCCTTCCGCGTCCCGGCCAGCCCCTCGTAGGCCGGCGGGTTGAAGCTCCAGGCGGCATCCAGGCGCACCGGCCCGATCGGTGTCTTGTAACGCAGGCCGGCGCCGACGGCGTGGACCATGTAGGCGAAGTCCTTGTTGCCGCGCTGGGAGAAGCGGAAACTGAGGTCGTTCAGGCTCTGGAAGACGTTGCCGAAGTCGTGGAACAGGGCGCCGCCGATGTTCGGCCCCATCACCGGAAAGCGCAGCTCGACGCTGTTCATGAGCAGCGCGCCGCCGCCCAGCGGGAAGCCGGTGCCCTTTTCGCCGGGGCGGCCGATGTCGCGCGGGCCGGCCTGGTTGACGCCGAAGCCGCGGTGCGAGTTGCCGCCGCCGGAAAAAAAGCGCTCCGGCAGGGGGATGTCGCGGACCAGTTGGAAGAGCTCGCCGCCGTCGGCGCCGAGCAGCGGCTGGCCCGTGTCGTCGAGCAGCGGCACGCGGCGCCCCTTGCCGAAGGGGTCGGCCAGGCCGAATTGGGTGTTGCGCGCCACCACCAGCTTGAGGCCCAGCCGGTGATAGGTGGTGTGCTGGGCAAGCGCGCGGGCAAAGCTGGTCTGGCTGCCGAACTGGCGCGCCGAAACGCCGCCGTCGAGCGTGAAGAACATGCCGCGCTTGGAATCGGCCGGGTCGTCGCGGCGATCGCGCACCAACGTCGCCCCCAGCATTCCCACCCGCACCGGCCGCGCGAACAGCGGGATCAGGTCCACGGAAACCTTCAGCGTGTCGCGCTCCGCCCGCACCCGCCGGTAACTGTAGCGGTAGAGCAGCGTGTCGCTGCGGCTGCGCTTGTGCTCGAGTGCCACCGAGCCCTCCAAACGCTCCGAGCGGAAGGTCAGCACGTCGAAGCTGCGGTCGTAAAACACGTTGAACACCCAGGTGAGGCTGGGGACGTTGAAGACGCGCGGCGCGATATAGCTGATCAGGCCCCGCTGCTGCAGCGTGCTGAAGCGCGACTTGAACGAGAGGGTGTGGTTGCGGCCGCGGAAGTTCAGCCGTGTCACGTCCAGCGACACGCGCGGGCTGAAGCCCGCGCGCCCCTCGGTTTCGGCCAGCCCTTCGGCATCGCCGCCGAACCGCGCGATGTCGGCGCCGCCGCCCACCGACACCGTGTAGCGCCGCGCTTCTTCGATCTGGAACAGCAGGTTCTTGTGGCGCTCCTCGCCCTCGCGGTTCTGCATCGCCATCTCCACCTTCTGGAAAATCCCCAGGTCGTAAAGGCGCCGCTGTGTCTCCAGCATGTCCACCTGGCTGAGCGGATCGTTCGCTTTGAGCTGCACCTGCCGATCCACAACGGACGGGCGGGTGTTCTCCAGCCCGCTGATCAGCACCTGGTTGACGTACTGGCGGCGGCCTTCGGTGATCTTGTAGACAACATCCATGCGGTCGTTGCGGCCCGCCACGAGCCGGACATCGGGCGTGAAGGCGGCCTCGGGAAATCCCTGGTTGAAGTAATAAGTGAGCAGCGTGTCGCGGTCCAGCAGGATGTTGAACTCGCTGAAGGGCTGGCCCTCGCCGGAAGCCACCATCCCCCGCAACTGGTCGTCGGAGATCTCCTTGTGGCCTTCGAGCTTCAAGCTTTGGATCAGCGTCTGCGGGCCCTCTTCGATGTGAATGCGCACCGCCAGCGAGCCGTGCTTTCCCTGGTAGTTGTCGTCCACGGTGGGGGTGACTTTCACGTTGGGAAAGCCGTTCGCCGTATAGAGAATGCGAATGGACTCGACGTCGCGGGCCAGGTATTGCGGGCTGTAGCGGCCGGCATCGAGCAACGCGTCTTCGGCGATGAACATGCGCTCGCGGATCGTCGGTGTCCGGAAGTAGCGGTTGCCGGTGATCTCGACCAGTTGCACCTTGTGGCCGTCGCCGGGCTCGACGTGGTACTCCACCACCACTTTTCCGGCGGCCGCCGCCGGTTGGGTGTGGTGGGCGACCCGCACGTCGAAGTAGCCCTTGCGCTGGAAGTAGTCGCGCAGGTTGTTCTCGCCTTCGCGGAGCAGGTCGGCGTCCACGCTGCCTTCGTCATAGATCGGCAGCAGTTCGCGCCGCTTGCCGGCGGAAAGCTTTGCTCCCGTAACCCGCACCTCCACCTGGCGGCCGGCATTTGCCGAAAGCACCAGGTGCACCTGGTTTTCGGCCGGCAGGTGGCGGCGCTCGGTGATGCCCAGCTCGGCCTCCAGGTACTCGTGCCTCTGATAGAACTTGCGCAGGCGCGCGATGGCGTTCTGCAGCCGCCGCGCGGTGAGCTCCTTACCAGGCTTAAGGCCGGACTCTTGCTTGACCTTGGCGGCGGGAAAGGCGCCGTTGCCGATGATTTCCACGCCGGCGATGCGGGCGCGCTCACCGGCGTTGATGGCGAAAAACAGGTCAATCTGCTGCGTCTCGGAGTGCAGCTGCTCCCGCGGCGTGATGATCGCCTGGTAGAACCCGTTGTCCTCGAGCACGCGCTTCAGCCCCTCCATCGCCGCCGCCTGTTTCTCCGAGGTCCACAGCTCGCCCAGCTCGAGCTTGGTGGCGGAGGCAAGCTGGCCCTTGCTGGGCGGTTCCGGCACACCCTCCACGAACACGCCGCCGATAAAGAAATTCTCCTGGGTGATGAAGGTCAGCGTGAGGCCGCCGCCGCGCCGCTCGGCATCCACCTGGATGTCGTAGAACCGGCCCGTGGCGTAGAGCCGCTCGATGCTCTGCCGCACCTTGTCCAGATCGTAAAGGTCTTCGCGGCGGATGGCCAGCAACTCAATCAGCCGCTGCTCGTCGGCCGGCGTCGGCGCCTTGACGCGGATTTCCTGGACGGGAAGGCCCTGGAACGGGTGCGCGGCAGCGGCGGCGCTATCCGGCGCACACAGCAGAAGGACCAGGCCAAGCAGAGGTGGGAGCGGCATTCTGAAGTAGCACAAGCTTTCCGGCCTGTGCAGGGTCTCCAGCCGCGGCAGGGGCGGCCACGGAGTGTCGTCGGAGCCGGAACCAGCGCACAGACTCGCCGCGGCGAGCCTGTGCTACATCAGTATAATAGTACGGGTGTCGGACCTCGCGGAAGAGAAATACTCGCGGCAGGTGCTGTTTGCGGGCCTGGGACTGGAAGGCCAGCGCCGGCTGCGCGCGTCGCGCGCGGTGGTGCTGGGCTGCGGCGCGCTCGGCAGCTTCAGCGCCAACGCGCTGACGCGCGCCGGCGTGGGAAGCCTGCTGGTGCTCGACCGCGATTACGTCGAAGCGAGCAACCTGCAGCGGCAGATGCTGTTCGACGAACAGGACGCCGCCGAGTCGCTGCCCAAGGCCGTGGCCGCCGAGCGCCACCTGCGGCGCATCAACTCCGACGTGGCAGTCGAGGGGCGCGTCGCCGACGTGACACCGGAAAACGTCGAGGATCTGATCTCCGGCGCGGGCGTGATCCTCGACGGCACGGACAACTTCGAGACCCGCTACCTTCTGAATGACGCCTGCGTGAAGCTGGGCGTGCCCTGGATCTACGCGGCGGCGGTGGGCAGCTACGGCGCGACGATGCCCGTGCTGCCCGGCCGCACCGCCTGCTTGGCCTGCGTGTTTCCCGAAGCGCCGGCGGCGGCCGGGGAAACCTGCGACACCGCGGGCATCCTCAACAGCGCCGCCGCCGCCGTCGCCGCCATCCAGACCGCCGACGCGCTTAAGGTGCTGAGCGGCGCGCTGGACCGCGTGCAGCCGCGCCTGTTCTCGCTCGATGTGTGGCAGAACCGCGTGCAGTCGCTCGACGTGGGGCCGCCCGATCCCGGCTGCCCGGTTTGCGGCGCGCGCCGCTTCCGCCACCTGGCCGGCGAGCGCCGCCCGCAGATCACGCTCTGCGGCCGCAATTCCGTGCAGATCCACGAGCGCGACCGGCAGCTCGATTTCGCCGCGTTGCGCGCGCGCCTCGAGCCGCTCGGCCAGGTGCGCTCCAATGAGTTCGTGCTGAAGTTCTTCGTCGCCGCCTACGAGATGACCCTGTTCCCCGACGGCCGCGCCATCATCAAGGGCACCACCGACCCCGGCCTGGCACGCAGCCTGTACGCCCGCTACATCGGCTCGTAGCAGACAGTCGCCGGTCGGCAGTCGCGGGGCGGCAGCCGGCAGCCGGTGGCCAGGGCCGGCATTCTTAACTGGCGGCGCTGCGCCGCCGACAGTGCTATAATTGGTGCCGGTATGCCGCGAAACAGCAACGACAGGCACGACAGTCACGACCGGGAGAGAGCCAGCCCGGCGATGGCGCCGGTACGCTGTTCATCGTGGGCACACCCATCGGCAACCTGGAAGACATCACCCTGCGGGCTCTGCAAACGCTGAAGACGGTGGACCTGGTGGCCTGCGAGGACACCCGCCGCACGCAGAACTTGTTGAACCACTACGAGGTCTCCACCCCCACCACCAGCTACCACGAGCACAACGAATTGACGAAGGCGGCCGAGTTGATCCTGCGGCTGGAGGAGGGCGCGAAAATCGCGCTGGTGAGCGACGCCGGCATGCCCGGCATCTCCGATCCCGGCTACCGCCTGATCTCTCTGTGCATCCGCCACCAGATCCCGGTGGTGCCGATTCCGGGCGCGTCGGCGTTTGTCGCCGCCCTGGTGGCTTCGGGGCTGCCCACCGACGCCTTTCGCTTCTCCGGCTTCCTGCCGCCCAAGCCCGTCCAGCGCCGCAAGGTGCTCGAAGCGCAGAAGAACTCTCACAAGACACTGATTTTCTACGAAGCGCCTCACCGCATTCTGGAAACGCTGGAGGACGTCAACACCGTGCTGGGAAACCGTTCCGTGGTGGTGGCGCGTGAGGTGACCAAGCTGCATGAAGAGTTTCTGCGCGGGCGCTGCCTCGATGTCCTGGCGCAGCTCCGCGAGCGCGACCACGTGCAGGGCGAACTGACGCTGCTGATCGGCCGGCCCGACGAGGAATCGCCCCACCCCTATGCCGAGGTGCCGCTGCGCTCCCGCATCGCCCAGCTCATGAAAGAGCAGAACCTGGACCGCATGGAGGCCCTCAAGGCCGTGGCCCGCGAGCGCGGCATCTCCAAGAGCCAGGCCTACCGCGAGTACCAGGAAACCGAATAGCACCCGACTGCCGGCCGGCGGCTGTCTTATGGCGATTACGTTTGGCATAAACGTGGGG